>CAZVXJ010000153.1:0-7797 GCA_964631675.1 uncultured Alphaproteobacteria bacterium | reverse complement strand
ACTTCCCCAACCCCTTCAACTCCTCGACCGTCATCCGGTTTGAGATTCCACAGACTGCGTTTGTTTCTCTGAATGTGTTTGATATTACGGGACGGCTCGTGGCGACGCCATTGGCGGAAGTGATGAACGCAGGCGAGCACCGTGTGAACTTTAATGCACACTCACTTGCCTCGGGCGTTTACTTCTGCCGGATGGAGGCGGGAGATCTTCGGCAAACACAGAAAATCGTGCTGATGAGGTGATCGCGGACCGGCATACGATCTCTCCACCGTCGCACGGCAAGGGCGCGATCGGCTGGTTGCTCTTTTGCTCTGAAATGGCTATATTATAGGGCTATTGCAGGCGAACTTGAGTGTGCGGAAGTGATTTCAGCACACCGCTAACCAAACCGATTGAATTCTTGAAAGGAGGTGACTGACAATGCCGTTCGTGAAAATTCGCGAAAATGAGCCGTTTGACCGCGCATTCCGCCGCTTTAGTAAAGCGTGTGAAAAAGCTGGACTTATGGCCGAAATCCGGCGCCGTCAGCGGTTCGAGAAACCCTCCGAAATCAAGAAACGGGAAGACAGCCAATCCCTCCGCAAAATCAAGAAAATGCGCTGGCTGGAAAACCGCTAAGATTAGCTGAAAAGACCGCCCACAGGATTGGGCGGTTTTTTGTTTGCGTTTGGCTCGGAGTTTTTGCATCTTAATCTGTTATGTCATTGCCTGATATCCTGATACTAATTGTCGTGCTGCTGTTCGCATTTTCCGGTGTGCGACGCGGTATGATGTGGGAGCTGTTTACCGCGATTGGACTGGCGCTTGGGTTTCTGCTGGTCTATGCCTTCCGTTCGGATTTTCAGAATCTGGTCGTGCGTTTCACGCCGGAGGGATGGCCACGGCAGTGGGTTTCCGTGCTGGTGTTTCTCGCGGCCTTTCTCGTAGTCTATCTCGGCTTCGCCGCCATCGGCGGGAAAATTCATAATAAACTCGAGAAGACCGCCTTCAAATGGCCCGACCGCGTATTAGGAGTGCTTGCCGGAATTGCGAAAGGCATCGTCCTCATTGGACTTCTGGTCATTGCCACGGAGTGGTTCGATCAGGGAGGTCACGTGAAGCACTTCCTGAATCAATCTAAACTTATTCGCTGGGGCAAGACTGCGCTTTATAACATGACACATTGGGAGTCCGAAGAGAAACGCGAGTGGATTTGAGCATGCAGGATGCTCTCAAAGTGTTCCGACAATCATGATTACAGACGAGACCTTACAAACGCTGGAATTCGACCGTATTCGCCAAATCGCCGCCTCATTGGCGGCGTCTTCACTTGGAGCGGAGCGCATGTTCGCGCTCGAGCCTTTGAACTCTGCCGCCGATGCCGAGCGAACGATGACACTGACCGGTGAGTTAGTCGCGCTGATTTCCGCGGCTGACTTTCCCATCCACGGACTGACCGACATTCGCGACGCACTGCGTGCGGCTTCCATCGAGGGAGCGTCACTGGCGCCGGAGCAACTGACACAGATCGCAGCTTCAATTCGCACAGCCGAACAGGTTCAGTCTTTTCTGCAGAGCAAGCGCACTTTGGCACCGCTGCTTTTTGATCTGATCAAAACCCTCGGGCCACCGGTGAAACTGGCGAAGCAGATTGAACAGGCGATATCGCCGGATGGAGAAGTGCTGGACGATGCGTCACCCAAGCTGAGACAGCTTCGAAGCGACGTCAGGCGTGAGAACAAGGCACTCGAGAGCCGCATGAATGCGGTCATGAACAAGTGGGCTGAACAGGGAGTGCTGCAGGATACCGTGGTGAGCTACCGTGAAGGACGCCTCGCTTTGCCCGTCAAGGACGAATACAAGAACCGCGTGCAGGGCGTCATCGTGGACTCCTCCGCGTCCGGTGCGACGGTGTTTCTGGAGCCTGTGGAGACTTTGGAAATTTCCAACCGCGTGCGGCAGCTTGGTCTTGAAGAGCGGCGCGAAATTCATCGCATCATGCTGCTGTTGACGGCCGACGTGCACACACAGCTTGAAGTGCTGCTGGGCATGCTCGAACTCCTGGCCGAATTGGACGAACTTTACGCCCGCGCAAGGTTGGCACTGAAGTGGGATTGTTCGCAGCCGCAACTAAATGACAAGGGAGTGATTCGGATTCTGCGCGGGCGGCATCCGTTGCTGATTGAGCGGCTCAAGGGAAAAGTCGTGCCGCTTTCGCTTGATGTGATTCCGCCGCTCAGAGCCATTGTGGTTTCCGGTCCGAATGCAGGCGGAAAAACCGTATTGCTGAAAACTGTCGGTGTGTTCTCGCTGATGGCTTCGGCGGGTTTGTTTGTTCCCGCGGCTCCCGGAACCGAATTGCCATTTTTCGCCGCGATTCACGCCGATATCGGCGACGCGCAGAGCATAGAGAGCGATCTCTCCACCTTCACTGCACATCTTGCAAGACTGAAAACCATTGTCACAGAGAGCGCAAAGCCGAAACTGGTGCTCGTGGATGAGATTGGCTCAAGCACGGATCCGGCACTGGGTGCCGCGCTCGCGCAGGCTGTTCTGCTTGAGCTCACCCAACAGCAGGCTGTATCGCTCGTGACAACTCATCATGGTGGTCTGAAGGCCTTCGCGCACGAGACGGACGGCATGGAAAATGGTTCCATGGCCTTTGATGAGCAGAGTCTGGTGCCGACCTATGTCTACAGGCCGGGTGTACCGGGTTCCAGCTATGCGCTCGAAATTGCGGGTCGTGTGGGATTTCCGTTGCACATTCTGGAGACGGCGCGTGGATTTCTTGGTACCGGTGTGCTGGGATTGGAAGAACTGGTCAGCGAGCTTTCACGCAAGATCGAGGAGTATGAAAAGCTCCGCCGCCAGAGTGACGTGAAACTGCATGAATATGCCGCGCTGCAGAACTTGTACAACGAAAAAACCAAGGAACTCAAAAAAGTTCAAGCCGAGGTCAAAGCAAAAGCAGTCGCCGAAGCCGAAGCGATGATAGAGCGCACTGGCCGCGACATGGAAGCGGCAATCAAGCAGCTCAAACAGGAAAACGCAAGCAAACACGCCATTCAGGCGGCGCGTGAGCGCATGATTTCAGCCCGCGAGGAAGTCGAAAAAAAACGCGAAGAGGTCAAAAAGGAACTTACACCTTTGGTGCCTCAGCGCGAACGGTTGGAGGTTGCCCGGATAGGTGATCGCGCGGAAATCGAAGGACTGGAAGGCGTTGCCAGAATTGTGGGCCTGCAGAAAAACGGCGAGAAGGTCGAAGTGGAAATCGGCGGCGTGCGGTTGTGGACGGAGCGAAAAAAACTTTTCAAGCCACGCGAAATGGAGAAGCCGAAAACGCATATCAGCACCCATGTCAGCTTTGAGCGGCCAATCGTTGGGATTCAGCTCGACTTACGCGGCTTATACGGAGATGAGGCCATTCCGGAACTGGACAGCTATCTTGCGTCTGCCTCCGATCAGGGATTCAAGGAGGTCACGGTGATTCACGGAAAGGGCACGGGCGCGCTGCGCGTCAAGGTGCGCGATTTTCTGAACACGCATCCACTCGTGAAGAGTTTTCGTGACGGCGGACAGCGCGGCGATGATTTTGGCAGTACAGTGGTGGTGATTGGATAAAACAGTATTCAGACTACGAACCCCACTGTAGAGAGTATTGGATAGAGAAGAGGCGGCCCAGGGCCGCCTCATAAAAATCATTACACAATCTATTTCAGGAACAGGACTTTTTGACACTCTGCGTGACCATTCCAATCCGCTCTGACAAAATACACACCTGAAGATAATAGGGCTGATGGAGTGTAGGATAACTTTTGCGGTACAACAACGCCGCTAAATATTCTATCCACCTCGCGCCCCAAAATATCCAACAGTTTCACCTGCATCATGCCACCATTATATTCGGGAAGCGAAATAGTCAATCGTCCATTAAATGGATTTGGGAAAATAGTCAAGGACCAATCAGTCGCTATGTGCGGCCCAATCGAATGGGCGTCGGTCATCATGGAATCTGCATACCATGGATCAATCAATACGTTTCCGCGAACTTGATCTCCGAGTCCGTCAGGATTTGACTCCGCGTGATAAGGTCCGCTGGATTCACCCCACCAGTTCCAGCGTGCATCGGCTTGCCCATTTTCCGCGATATAATCAAAAGCCATTCCTGTCCTATGAAACAGGTTTCTTCGCAGTATGTTCTCGCCTGAATACGTCGAAAGAATTGCGGGACGCGCGGAATTTTCCGCAAGATGGAAGCTGTTTTCCTGTATCACTGCCGGGCAGCTAAGATGGATTGCCCGCGCATCATCGGCTCCACCCACTGTGTGATCAAATTCATTGTTCGAGATTGATAGCGGCACGAGTGAAGATGTAAGGGCCGTTTGGATACCGCCGACGCTTCCGGCGCTGCTTGACATGGTTGCCTCAATCCAATTGTCCCGGAAAATACAGGGTGTCACCGACGTTGAAGCAATGTGCAAAAACACGGGTGTACCGGAAACGCGGAGATTTCTGAACTGATTTTCTTCCATCACAAGACCATCGAGCTGATCGCCCCAAAACGGTGTGTGAGTTGGTTCTGCGTTGGCAGCAAATGTACAGCCGCGTACTGTTATGCCGCGCCCCTGCGCCCACACTTCCCTTTCGCTAAAGGTGCAACGTTCGACAAGCGCGCTGTCAAACAGCCAGACAAGCATGTCGCCGCCGCCTGACAAATATGAATCGCGCAAGATCATGCGTGACTGTGGAAAGGTGTTCCGAATACAAATGTTCGGATTGTCTCTAAACTCACTTTGCTCCACGACCAACCAGCCAGGGTTTGGTTCGAGTCCGCGATACGTACTGTCGAAAACACACCGGGTGATGGATACAGAATCAGCACGATTCCATATCCCTCCAATGTCAGAGGGCCGCCTTCGCGGAAACATCGCTAGTCCATTTCGGAATGCAAAGTCCTTTATCGTCGCAACCAATCCGGAGGGTATCGTCAGGCAAGCGAGCGAGTCTGAACCGCTAATCATCGAAGGATCTATGATTGGCCGAACTAAATCTCCGGTATCCGGCACAACATCGCCAAGCAACGTGAACGCTGAAACTTCAGGTACTTGAATATTCTCTGCATACACCCCAACGGCTACAAGTATTGTATCGCCGGACTGCATCTCATTGAATGCGCTTTGAATTGTCGGTGCCTCCGTTGGAACCCTAATCACGGCTGCAACGGCTACTCGGCATAACAACATAGCGAGCGCCAACATCGGCATCTTTATCACATTTCCTGTGAGTTACTTCTCAGTTCACGGTTGCACGCGCTGTACAGCCGGAGCCGCACGAACTGCAGTCATCCCCAGAGCAGTCAATCTTGCAAATATACAAGAGATACTCGGTATACTTGTGAAGCTCGACTTCCGTGCTGATGGATGCACAGGTTCCGCCGCACGAATTGTGAATGCACTCGAGGAGGACCGGCGGGCTGTCGTTTTTGTATAGATAGACTTCCGCCATGCAAGGGTAACATGACGTGCCGCCACTGCATTCATCGATGGATGCGGTAAGTCGGTAAACACCATCCGTCGGCACAGTGAAAGTGGTGCTCTGGCAGCCGTGTGTTGCCGGGCCGGCGCATGTCGTAGCTGCCGTGCAGCTGTTGTCCGTAACTGTCGAGATTTGCGAGTAGCAGAGGCAAGTGATGCAGAACAGAGCCGTTAGAGAGAGAGAGAGATGCATTTCAGTGAAAACATAGACGGGATTCCTTTACATGGTTTGTAGGTAAGCGGCTTTGGCAGTCCGAGCGCATACATTCATCATAGTACAATTTTTGAAATTGTCAAGTATTGAGCGGACAACCTTGAAAATAACTCTAAAACAAGTTTTTGTTGTCATTTACAAAGAACCTTAACCATTTCTATCCTTTGAAAAACAAAAGGGGGTCGCTGCAATGGGCGGCCCCGAATAGTCTGAGAAGTCTCAAGCAGCGCTACTTCACAAGCATCACACGCGTGAGTTCGCGCGAGCGGCTGCCGTGGTGCAGCGCAACAAAATACAGACCCGACGGCAGATTCCCGGCGCTGAAATTCACGCGCTGTTCGCCCGCAGTCATGTAACGGTCGGCGAGCGTGGAAACAAGTCGGCCCTGCACATCGTAGACGAGCACTCGCACTTGTGACGGCTCATTCACCACAAACTGAATGGTGGCCTCGGCATTGAACGGATTAGGATATGCCCTTAGGGAGATTTCTTCCGGCTCGGAAGTGCTGTTTGCATCGCCTTCAGAGATTTCCGGCTGCCACGGATGAAACGTGTACTCGGCGCGACCGAAGTTAATCTGCTGAAAGCCGGGAAGAATTTCGTAGCTGGGTGATTCGTAATACCCTGTGGCGCGGTTCGGATCCGGCGCATTCCAGATCCTGATGCGAATGGGCGCGACTTCATTGCAATAGCCGCGCAGTTCTGTATCCTGCAGAAAATAGCCCGCAGCGTGCAGCCGTGAGCGGCCGTTCACGGTAACCGTACTGGCCCGAACGCTGGATTTGAATGTGCTGTTGTCAGCCAGTATTGCATCGCCTGCTCCGGGATCCCCGGTCGCAGCAGGTGCCGCGAATCCATCGCGCCCGCTGTCCTCAATCAGTTGGACGAGCGCGCGATCCTCGAGGGGAACCAAAGAGTTCAGATCGTGAGTCAGTGGACCCGCACCCACATCTGCATAAGCTACTTGCAGGTGAAACGCCGTCTCACCACTCGCCAGCGCCGTCATCACGGAGCATATCATCACTATCGCTACACACCACACTCGCACTGTTCACCCCATCCGTTCGCATCAAGTTCTTGAGCCCGACACATTGTCGAACATCCATACTGCAAGGGGCGGGCCGACACCATCGTGAGTGTGCAGACCAGTGCGAAATTCTGCAGCCCCGCTTCCTACGCATGGGGCAGATTAGTATGCTGACGAAATCCAGATGTTTACGAAAACAAGACTCTTCCGGTAAATGGAATCTGAACCCACGCAACCGGAGGTACTGAAGCGATTCAGCTACTCCGGCTTTGCCCGGGGTGGCACGTGCGCAACACGTTGCGGAGTCAGACACCCACAACAGAACAGGCAGCCGTGGGCTGCCTGTTCTGTTGTGCATCTGAAACTCGCGACAACTCATTCAGTGATGAGTCGAGCGAGTAATTAATCTCATTTCTTCTTCGGACGCGGTATGGAAGGGCCAAATTTCCAGAAGTAATCAACGGGTACGCCATCGCTCAGATTGACCATCGCTCCACCTTGATCTTCATCCGATCGATACTCCGTGGAATTCTGGTAATATGGGGCAACCCGCTCATCCTCACCCTCCCACACACGCAAATAGAGGGCTCGGTTTTTTACAAATGGAATAAAGTAACGTTTGGAGAAGAAAATTCCGGTTGCAGCGGTCATATCCGGCGGATACTCTTCTCCCAGAAAGCGGATCATGTTAAAATTACCGTACGCCAACGAATCGTCGCCGCCCGGAGATCCATCAGGATTCGGGGGATCCTGCAGTCCGTTGCCGCCATCCATAATCAACTGAACTATGTGGCCGTGCTTATGAGGCTTGCCGTTGTGATCGAGTACCGGAGGCTCTCCGCCGACCATTAACGCAAGAATGTTGAAAGGATTCACCTGAGGATACCATTCCGGAGGCGGTTCGGTGTCGAAGATGATGGGTCGCGTATCCGTCTGAGCGTACGCGCGGAACACGAAAGAGGCCACGGCCAGCATCCCAATACATACTATGCGAAATTCTCTTGTCATTCAAACCTCAATGTGTTGACAACGGAAGTGGAAAT
>CAZVXJ010000152.1:0-7863 GCA_964631675.1 uncultured Alphaproteobacteria bacterium | reverse complement strand
CGACCGCCTTGGATCCGCCATATGCCTTGCTGACTTGATTGAGTTGAATCATTGAATAAATCCAGCCGTTTTATGCCAACTCCAAATGGAATCCACTCATCGCAGTGAGATACTCCCTGCCTGTGCGTGCGGTTCCCGCCAATTTGGGAATAAATTCACAGGACCTCCTGATGTAGGCAGTAATATAGCGAATTAGGATTTTATTTAACAAGATGTTAAGTAGGAAGAAGCGTACAAACTGAGGCAAAACAAAGAGAAATGGAGAGGCAGGCAGCCCAAAGTGGCTTACAACTCGGTGAAATCGTGCCGGATCTCATGGGTAGGGTCACCCTGTTTGAAGGTTACTGAAGACTCGTACGGCGGGTAATCGGGGTGCTTGAGGGTAATGCGGTGGGTACCGAGGGGGCGAAAAATAGTTTGGGACGAGGGCGTGCGTAAGACGAATTCATCGTCCACATAAAGGTCCGCCCAGGGCTTTACAGATGTGACCCGAAGGCGTGCCACGAAGTCATAGAGATTGAGGTCCAGTGTGTCTTGAGCGGCTGAACGCAGCTGGATTGTTCGTGTAATCGGTTGGCCGATTTCAGGATTCAGAAAAGTCAGCGTGTGCGTTCCTGCAGCAAGCATAAGCGAGGAGGCAAGGGGAGTGTTACCAATCAGCGAGTCTCCGAGAAAAACTCTTGCCCATGGTCTGGTCACGACGAAGAGTGAAGCAGCTCGCGACGTGGCGGGCGTCAAACCGGTCGTGTCAGGCTTCAAGCGTCGCGCTAACTCAAATGAGTCAGATCTTTCAGGACGGATCACGCTTGCGATGGCGGTATCAATCGAAACCGGTTCGCTTCCTGCTGTGCCGGTGCTGTCTTCATGTGATGCTTCGGCTCCTGAATCGGGATTCAATTTTGCAAGTGAATCAGTGGTCTGATCGTCCGTACGCTTTCCAGTTATGTCAACCGAGAGCTTGGTTGCATAGTGGACAACGAGTACGATGAGACCAATCACTGTCACAGCCAAAACCGAGGCACGCAGTGGCCGTGTCCACGCGGCTTTTCGGGCTACGTGCGATTGTGAAGCCCTTTGAACCAAACCTCCTGAAAAGTAGTCCGCGAGCAGTGCGGCAGGCAGCGGACCGTCTTGCAGAACTTCCGCGAGGCTCTTTCGGGCATCGGCCGCAGTCTCCGGCCTCCGTTCAGGCGATTTTTCGAGCAGACGACGCAAGATCGGCTCGATAAGCTCGGGGATCTTCCCGCGATAATTCTCGAGTTTCGGTGGCTGGTACTTGAGTGCGTTTTGGAATGCTTCATGAATCGTGCCGCCTGCAATCACCCGTTCACCGGTGAGCATTTCAAAGAGCATCAAACCAACGGCGAACAGATCACTTCTGGCCGTCACCGCCGCCCCTGAAGCCTGCTCAGGCGACATATACGAAGGTGTGCCGATGACCATACCCTCGAGAGTCACGGATGGCTGGTCGGCAAGTGTCGCTAAGCCGAAGTCCGTGATCTTCACTTCACCACGCGAAGATAGCAGCACATTATCCGGCTTCAAATCGCGATGGATGATCCCGGCATTGTGTGCGACCTCGAGTCCCGAAAGTATGTACAGAGCAATGGTGACAGCAACTTCGGGTGGAAACTCACCCCGATCCTTAACCAATTTGCCCAGCGATGAACCTTCAACAAACTCAAGAACGAGCGCAAGCTCCAATTCACCGGCAATCAGGTCAAATATCTGTACAACATTGGGATGGGAAATACGTGCAATCGCCCGCGCCTCCCGTTCCAGACGAGCACGCAGGTCAGATTCCTGCACGTACTGCGGGTGGATAGACTTAACCAGGACTTTGCGATCGAGACTCGCGTCATAACCTTCTGCAACCGTCGTGATTGCGCTGCGCGAAATCTCACGTGTTATGGTCAGGCGTTCAGTGGGCATACGTAGAGAACGTAAAGCGGAAAGCTGAAAACCAGAATATGATCATTCCGGTTTTAGCTTTCCGCTGAGTGCATTCCAACCATCATTCGGCACAGCAAGTACTGCGCAGTCGATTATGTGGCTTTCCAGTCCGCGAGCTTGTAGTGCAGCCAGCGGAGCGAGACGCCCAGTGCTTCCGCAGTTCGCGTCTTATTGCCTTTCATCTCCGTAAGAGTCTTTAGAACGAGATCCTTCTCATAATCCTTCAGAGACCGGATGGCTGGCTGTTGCTTTGAAACCCGCGGGATGACGAGTTCCGACGGGGAGATATCGCGTTCCTCGGCCAACACAATTGCCCTTTCCATGGCATTTTCGAGCTCACGAATGTTGCCTGGCCAGTGGTACTGCTCCAGTATGCGCATGGCATCGGGCGTGACCCGTTTCAGACGATCTCCTGTTTTCGAAGCATGCTTCTGCAGGAAGTAGGAGACGAGCATCGGTATGTCCCCCACGCGGTCACGAAGGGGCGGCATGAGAACCGTTATCACGTTCAAGCGATAATAAAGATCCTCGCGAAAGGTGCCTTTTTCGACTTCCTTGGCGAGCGACTTGTTGGTTGCAGAGACAATTCGCACCACTACTTTTCGCGACTCCGTGTCGCCTACGCGGCGGAATTCCCCGTCCTGAAGGACTCGCAGCAACTTCGCTTGAATGGAGAGTGGAATGTCTGCAACTTCATCGAGAAAAAACGTCCCGCCATTGGCGATCTCAAGCAATCCCTTCTTGTCGGCGACCGCACCGGTAAACGAGCCTCGTTTATGCCCAAACAACTCACTCTCCAAAAGTGTCTCTGAGAGATTGCCGCAGAACTGCGCGATAAAGGGCTTGTCACGGCGAGGCCCATTGTAGTGCAAGGCCCGTGCGACGAGTTCCTTCCCGGTTCCTGATTCTCCTTCAAGCAGTACCGAGATATCGGATTGAATAATCTTGGTCAATAACTCGAATACCTGCTGCATACGAGTCGAGGTACCAATGATCTCCTTGAACTGATAGTTTCGCTGTACTTCAGTCCGCAGTTGATAATTCTCGTCACGCAGCGTTTCCATCAGACGCGCATTCTCGATTGCAATCGCGGCCAAATTTGAAAACGACTTGAGGAAAGCGAGCGATTCTTCTGTAAAGCCAGATCGGCGAGCCCGGCTGTCCAGATAGATGGCACCCACCAATTTGCCCCGGACAATGAACGGTACAGCCATGACCGCATGGATCTGCTTGAAGATCACTGACTCTGCCCCTGAGAAGCGCGGGTCTGTCTGCGCATCAACCGTGAGCACGCCCTGCTGAGTTTCCATGACGCCCTGAATAATCGACCGGCTGACTTCACTGATTGAAAGCGCCGTTTCGGGGGCAATGTTCCGGGCCGTGCGCACCCGCAGATTGTTTGCAGTCCCGTCATCGGACAGAACGAGAAACCCTCGCTCTGCGTCGACCGTTTGAAGAGCAATGTCCATTACTCGTTCAAGTAATCGGTCGATATCGGGAATAGAATTCAGAACCTGAGAAATGTCGTACAGTGCCTGCAACTGTTCCCGAGGAAGTTGAAGTCCTCCGACCGCGGACGGTGTTTGATTTGCTATTAGTACGGATTCGTTCATGACCGGTTGCACCCCATGCTATGCGTCAATCCGAAATTGTGGCCAATGATTGTGGCTGATCGGCAATTACCTTGAAATAACCAGGTTGGGAAGTTACGCGATTGCCGCGAACATCTTCAACTGTCAGAAACCACGCGTAGTAAACATCTTGCTGTGTAGAGGAGATCAAGTCTTCTGTAACTATTACTGATGTCAGTGAATCTGCAAGTCCTACAGTATCCCAAACCAGCGAATAGCCCTGAAGGTACACTCCGACGGTGTATTGCGGACGACCAACCGAACTCGTATCCCATGGAAACCAGACAAGCGTTGGATTGACCGTGTTGACTATATCCTGATCAATAGGCTCTACCAATACCACATTGTCGGTCAGCGGTTCCAGAAAAAGGGTAGTCCGAGCAGATTGCGCTGCGGAGTCATCAACTACGGTCACTCGAATGATCTTACCTACCAGCGGGTCAAGATCTTCGCCTGGGAATTCATCCTGGGACTTTCGGATTGAGAACCACTGGTTGGCGGCATCATAACTCATGAGCCCGAAGGGCACCCAGGTCCCCGACGTCAATTCATAGTCCGCTCTTATGGATCGGAAGTCCAGATTCTGGTCGGGATCTGATACTACAGCCCTGATTTCAAAGGCACAAAATCGTGTGAGCAAATCGAGGTGACAATCGGTTACCATGAACAGCGTGTCGATTGTCGGGGCGCGGTTCGCAACGGGTGGTTCTTGGTAGTAGGGTGACGCGGGGTCGACAAAATTATCGCGCTCAGGGCTCCAAGCGCAACCATGCATAAAAAGCAGGGAGAGACCCATCGATGTCACGATGTGCATAAACCACTTTTGCATGCTAGAAAGATACGAAATTTATGCGCGCATGTCAACCGAGTGAACCGCGCATACGCAAAAGCGGGCAGAGCCAGATGCAAAAAAAGTCGCCGGAAACACGGCGACTTAGGCAAATGAGCATGCAAAACCGGCTACTTCAGCAGGACTATCCTCAACGTAGCGGCAGGCAAACCGTCGTGGAGAGCACGCAAGAAATAAGTGCCCGTTGTAAGGTCTGAGGCATCCCAAGTCCAATCATGCGGACCGGCCGACAATGATCCTAATTCCACGAATTCAACGGTCCGACCGAGTACGTCCGTGATTTCAATCTGAACTCTCCCGGGTCGAAGCAGGGAGAAAGGTACGGTTGTATTTGGATTGAAAGGATTGGGATAGGCTTTCCCGAGTGAGAATTCTCTCAACATTCCGGGCGACCGGCCGGGTTCCTCGGCCATCATGACTTCATACGGATACCGTCCATGGTCCGGGAGGCTGTTATTCTGATCAAACCCAAACAACGTGTCACCGGTATCAATGCACGGCGACCCGGGAAGTAACGAGTAGTACGACTGAACTTCCTGAAGCGTTGTCCACTCGCCCCAGATGCCATTGCGGGCCAACATCGGATTCGCAGCGATATTGTGATCGCCGAAAAGGACGTTGGGATTTTCGTCGTCTTGAATCTCGCTGGGACTGCCGTGGTTGGGGGGCATTGCTTGGCCCGAAAATCCCGTATTTGACCACCGCGTTGTGTAATCGACGGAAAGCAGGCCGCCAGATTGAGATACAAAAAACTGGTCACCTACATCGAGTTCAAGAATCGAACTATTAATCAGAACATCGGCATCGTGTGAGGCAACCACACCGGCTGCTACATACGGACTCTCAGGATTGTGGCGTGACACATCAATCGTGCAATGTATCACACGCAAGGCACCCTCATTTGCCTCGTAGATTCCAGTTTGTATTCCCGAGTAACTTCTGGCCGTCACTGCTGAATAATCCAATATGGCCAGCGGTGAACCCTGATCCGCGGTTTCTCCAAAATATGCCGCAATCACCGTACGGGGAGCGCTGACGGTAATCACATTGCCCGCAAGACAAAGGCTCGTAGAACCGTCAATGAACAAGCCAGCCGTGAAGGCACGCGGCAGACCTTCATCCAGACTATCAGCCTCAGGCACGATCGCTGAAATCAGATTATTCGTAAGCTTGTTGCCATTGGGGGAATCGCAGGCGTCGTCGATTTGATTCATTAGATGGCGAACCAGAGCCGCACGGCTATACATACCCGTGCTGATGAACTTATTGGCATCCGCCTGAATACGACCATTCATGACTTCAAGCGCGGAACGCCTGCCGTAGAATTGGCACGAATTGAGTTCCAGATTGGCAGCTTCTGACACAATAACCCGCTCGGCTCGTGGATCAGAATCGAGCATAAAAACATAACTCAGCCGCTGCCAGCCATTATCGTTTGGAGAAAAGAAAATCCCCTCCCAGTTCGCATCTTCAGTGCGAAGCAGGACGGGGAGTTGATTTGTGCCACGAATTTCCAGCAAGCCGTAAACTGAAAAACGAGCCGTGGTCTTCATCGTGACAACCACGTTATTTTCGATGATCAGTGACTCCCCTTCCGGGACATAGGACTCATCCTCCACGAACACATCTGTGCCCGAGGTCCAAGTTCCTGAAAGCGGTCCACTAACGCGCAGTTCTCCAGCAAATGAAGCCAGTGCCAGCGCTAGCGTCGATAGAAGAACGAAATGCAAACCTGCTCTCATGATTGCTGGGTGCGTTCCATTGGTAATAAGACGCTAATGCACTAATTCGAGATAAAATATAGTCAGGCACAATCCGAATGTCAATGTGTCTGCAACAGTTAGTTAAAATACTTGTGAGTTATGGCTATAGCGCCCCTATGTTTTAAGTTTAATTAATTCAATTATTTCACTATGTCCTGGGAACCGGTGTTCACGCAATTTTGAGAAAACCAGCCTTCCGTCGCATCGAACTTCAAACGCGCCTCCTCCCGACTCAACTAACTCCGGGGCAGGATATCCATGTTTGAGCAGAAACTCAGCCAAACTGGCTGCTTGTGGCTCATAACTTCACTGAACGCAGTATTCTATCTGAATATTCATGTTGTTTGCTTCTATTAGACATCTCAAGTTCTGTGCACTGCCAGGGCTCACATTTCTCCGACTACATACCTCGGGACACGAGTATCGATGGTCTGTATGAGACCTGACACAATCTCGTCACAATTGAGCCAGCGGTGGCCGGAAGGACTGACCGGCATCTTCCCGAAGAATATTTCACTAATCGAAATCTCGGAGGGCACTTCGGCACGCAATGCTTGTATGTAAATCTGCAGTGCCGCTTTACTGGCAGCGTATGAAACAGGCGCGTGCTCAAGCGTGATTGCATCAGCACTCGAGATTACGATCGCGTGACCGGATTTCTGACGCTTGAACATCTCGTGTGCGAGTTGAAAACAGTTAACGAATCCGAAGAAGTTCGTACTCATCACGCGCGCCAATTCTGATTCAGTCACCTCGGAGGCGAGTTCGCCCGAAACCACTCCCACGTTGTAGATCATGCGGTCGAGCCGCTTGCTCCACTTTCCCAATTGAGTAAACGCCTGAAGTACAGACGAAGATTCCGTAACGTCCGCCGTAAATACTTCGCAATGGACACCAAAGCTCGTCAGCCGGTAGCGAAAATCGGTCAGCCGGCCCGGATTGCGCGAGATCAGCGCGACCTGCTCTCCACGCTTGCCAAGCTCACGGGCCAGTTCGACAAGATCCGGGGATGCACCAACAATCAGTGTGGTAACCGGGAGTGTGCTCACAGATTCCAGCCGAAGCCCGCTCGGGTCTCCAGGCGCAAACCCGCATTTGAGTCACGAATCCACAAGGATTCCGCGCACAGCCAGAAGTTTTCCAGCATTTCCCATTCTCCTCGCAATCCGGTCCGCTCTGTGTGCTCGAATTTGCCTGCCAGAAATGGCGCCGGCACTTTCGCAGCATCCGAGTTGGAGAGATAGATATCTCCCCCTACATTGGAACCCAGCAGATTGGCACCGTGGTTTTGACGCGACAGATGCAATGTCACATAAACGGGATACCAAATGCCGCGCAGTTCTGCGGTCATGAACTCGCTATTCGGCTCTTTGGTATACCCAATCGGAGAATACCAATGCGTGTAGGTGTTGGTCTGAAAAAAATGCGAATACACATACGGGCGAATCTTCGTGTACTCGAGTTTCAGATCGAAATTCCGCAACATGGGTTCGGGAATAATCCCGTGCATTCCCAGCGTGAATGCGGACTTGTTGGTCGTGGAGGATTTGAAGAGTTCGCCGACTATAATGTCATCAAAGAAAAGTTCAGAATAGAGTTTCAAGCCCCGCACAGGGCGCCATGTGCCGTCGAAACCGAGAACAAAGTTGTCTTTATCGTCATTTGC
>CAZVXJ010000151.1:0-7876 GCA_964631675.1 uncultured Alphaproteobacteria bacterium | reverse complement strand
ACTTGACGAACCTCGATGTGCAAGTCAATATTTTTGAAATCAAGCGGCCCGAACTTGAAGCGAAATTAGTCGCGGACATGATTGCTCAGCAACTTGAAGGACGCGTCTCATTTCGCCGCGCGATGAAAAAGGCCTTGCAGACGACCATGCGGATGGGCGCTGACGGCATTAAGATCATGTGTTCGGGGTGCTTGGGTGGTGCTGAAATGTCCCGAGTAGAAGGGTACCGTGAGGGTCGAGTTCCGCTGCACACGTTGCGTTCAGATATTGACTACGCGCTATCAGTCGCAAAAACGGCCTATGGTACCATCGGCGTAAAGGTGTGGATCTGCAAGGGAGAAGTGATTGGGAAAGGCGTGCTCGCTCCGGGTCAGATTCGGGGTGCCAAGGAAGCGCCGCAACCCGGAGACGCCAGAGATCATCGTGACCATCGCGATCAACGTGACTCGAGAGATTTTCGGGGTCCGCGCGATGGGCGAGATCAGAGACGATAGAGTAGGTTACGAGTCAAGATAAATGCTGACAGTTGGGCGGCCGCATCAGTCCGAACCAACAAAGTAGAAACTCATGTTAACACCGAAACGACTCAAATTTCGCAAGCTGCAGAGACGGAACCGCAAAGGTAACGACTATTGCGGCAATACCGTGGCTTTCGGCGAGTACGGGCTGAAGGCGTTGCGCGATTGCTGGATGAGTTCGCGCCAGATTGAAGCGGCTCGTGTCGCACTTACCCGCCACATCAAGCGCGGAGGAAAGGTCTGGATTCGGATATTCCCCGACCGCCCCGTCACCAAGAAACCGCTCGAAACCCGTCAGGGCAAAGGCAAGGGTCCGGTCACACATTATGCTGCGGTGATTCGCCCCGGCCGAGTTCTTTTTGAGATAGAGGGAGTGGATCGCGCAACCGCTCAGGAAGCCATGCGCCTTGCCGCTCAGAAATTGTGCGTGAAAACTAAATTCGTTGAGCGCGAAATCAGCCACAACTGATTCTTCGCAACAATATTCACATGGCTAAAGGATCTGCACGTCCATTGAAGATGACCGAGTTGAAAGAACTTGGTGCCCAAGAACTCAACCTCCGTTTGCGCGACTGGGAAGACAACCTTGAGGCTTTGCGCTTTCAGCTCAGCGCCGGACAGCTGCCGAATACCGCTCGTGTCCGCCAAATTCGCCGCGACATTGCGAGAATTCGTACGGTAATGCATGAGATTGAGCTCGGCCTTCGTAAGTCGAAAGGAGTTTCGGCGTGACCGCTGAAGTAGCAACGACTGAAGTCGAACGCGGACACCGCAAAACCAGAACAGGTCTGGTCGTCTCGAACAAGATGAACAAGACCATCGTTGTGGTTGTGGAGCGCCGGGTGCGCGATCCGCTTTACAAGAAGCACGTTAAGAAGACCAACCGGTTCATGGCGCACGACGAAAAGAACGAGTGCGATGTGGGTGACCGTGTGCGCATCATGGAGACGCGCCCGTTGTCCAAGCACAAGAGCTGGCGCCTGGTTCAGGTCGTTGAGAAGAGGAAATAATCGGTCATGATTCAGGAATATACAATTCTGGCAGTGGCCGACAACACCGGCGCGAAGAAAGTCAGGTGCTTCCGCGTCTATGGTGGAACATTCCGCCGCACCGCGTCGGTCGGTGATATCATCATGGTATCTGTGAGGTCAGCCATTCCAAACGGTGCCGTCAAGAAGGGCGATAA
This sequence comes from uncultured Alphaproteobacteria bacterium, assembly GCA_964631675.1. Taxonomy (GTDB): domain Bacteria; phylum Electryoneota; class RPQS01; order RPQS01; family RPQS01; genus CAZVXJ01. Next base: position 6,172 of record CAZVXJ010000151.1, on the reverse strand, counting down.
ATCCCGCGCAGTGATTGTGCGTACACGCAAGGAAGTTCGTCGCAAGGATGGATCTTACATCCGGTTTGACGAGAATGCCTGCGTGTTGATTGACAAGGATAATGAGCCAAGAGGGTCTCGCATTTTCGGACCCGTCGCCCGTGAACTTCGCGAGCGGCAGTTCATGAAAATCGTTTCACTTGCTCCCGAGGTCGTCTAAGCTATGTCATCGCAACTGAAAATCAAGAAGAATGATCTTGTCCTCGTTACTGCCGGGAATGACCGGGGTAAGCGCGGTAAGGTCCTGAAAGTTTTTCCTGAAAAGCGCCGCGTTGTAATTGAAGGCGTGAATTTCATCAAACGCCACCGCAAGCCAACGCAGGCCAACCAGCAGGGTGGTATTGTGACTCGTGAAGGTCCGATCCATCTTTCCAACGTGATGTTAATTGATCCGAAATCCGGTGAACCCACGCGTGTGGGCCGGAAGATGCTCGGCGAAGGTGAAACGCGTCAGCGTGTCCGCTACGCGAAAAAATCAAACGAGATGATCCGCGATGAGCGCTGATAAGGCCAAAGGAAAGAAAGACGCCAAAGGGGGAAAGGGCGGTACCAAAGCTCCTTCAAAGCCGTCCGCTGGAAAGGGTGCGAAGCCGAAGGCTGCGATGCCTACTCAGGCCGTGCAAAAGAAGGGTGGCAAGGACGACAAGAAGGCTGCCGGGTTTCAGCCTGGTGATCGCCCCAAGCTGCCGAAGGACTACGAGCCACGCCTGATGAAGCATTACGCTGAGAAGGTCGTGCCAGCCCTTGTGAAGCGATTCAATTATGCGAACCCGATGGAAATTCCCCGGCTCGTTAAGGTCGTTGTGAACATGGGAGTGGGGGAAGCGTCAGCAAATCCACGAATGATGGATAGCATTGTTCGTGAACTTGCTGCCATTACCGGACAAAAGCCGGCCGTGGCCAAGGCCCGCAAGTCCATCTCGAATTTCAAACTTCGTGAAGGTATGCCGGTAGGTGCCTTTGTCACGCTTCGCAGACACACGATGTGGGAATTTCTGGATCGCATGATCACAATTGCAACACCACGAATGCGGGATTTTCGCGGCTTGCCCGACAAAGGTTTCGACGGTCGAGGAAACTACACGGTGGGGCTGAAAGAGCATATTATTTTCCCCGAAATTGATCTGGATTCAGTCGACAAGATTCGCGGCATGGACATTTCGATTGTGACGACAGCGCGCACCGATCAGGAGGCGCATCAGCTGCTCAGAGAACTTGGGTTTCCGATGCGAAAGCCGGAAAAAAGTATGCAGACTGCCGCCGCATAATCAGCATTCACTTACGGAGCTTTAGACGATAAATTATGGCGAAAGCCTGCTGGATAGCTAAACAACAAAAAACGCCGAAGTTTAAGGTTCGTGCGTACTCTCGTTGCCGTCGCTGCGGGCGTTCGCGTGCTTTTCTTCGCAAGTTTGCCCTCTGCCGAATCTGCTTCCGTGAACTCGCAAATTTTGGTGAGATTCCGGGTGTGGTGAAGGCCAGCTGGTAGAAATTGTATTTCACCCGAAAGGTAATGTAGACCGGATCGCTATGCCTACTACTGATCCCATTGCAGACTTGTTGGTGCGCATCCGTAATGGACTGCGCGTTCGTAAACCTTACGTTGATATCCCCTACTCGAAGGTCAAGGCAGAAGTGTGCCGTGTCCTGTTGCAGACGGAGTTCATCTTTGACTACGTGCAGGTGGACGACGGACCGCAAGGTTTTCTTCGCGTCTATCTGAAGTACTCTAAGGGTGGAGAGGCCACGATTCACGGTCTGCGCAGAGTATCCACACCTGGTCTTCGCCGGTATGTAGGTTCGCGTGACATACCCCGGGTCTTGAACGGACTCGGATTGACTATCCTCACGACCTCACAAGGGATCATGACTGGCGGTCAAGCGAAAAAACTCGGGCTTGGCGGCGAAGTGATCGCTGAAGTGTGGTAGGCCGCGAGAGATTAACAAGTATTCGTTCGGAGAATAAATAAAGTGTCAAGAATCGGAAGAGCACCGATCTCTGTGCCCAAAGGCGTCGATATCGCGCTGAAAAATGGGTTGATTACGGTGAAAGGTCCTAAAGGCCAGTTGCAGCGCCAGGTTCATCCGGATATAACCGTCGATCATCGGGATGGAACTATCACTGTAACTCGTCCTACTGATCTCAAGCACCACCGAGCCCTGCACGGGCTTACTCGTGCCTTAATCAACAATATGGTGATCGGAGTGACAGAGGGATTCAAGAAAGAACTCGAAATTCTTGGAGTCGGTTTCCGTGCCGAGTTAAAACCCAGGGGTCTGCTGCTGAATGTGGGTTTTACGCACGGAGTGTTTCTGGTAACCCCTCCCGGAATCAAACTGGAAGTGCCAAAGCCGACTACGGTCGTTGTTTCAGGTCCGGATGCGGAGTTGGTGGGGCAAGTCGCAGCTGAGATTCGACACGTTCGCAAACCCGAACCCTACAAGGGGAAGGGTATACGCTACTCTGACGAGCAAGTGAAGCGCAAGGCAGGCAAGACCGCGAAGAAATAATAATCCGGTGACGCCGTAACAGCGGAGCCATTTGATACATGCCAACGATTACCCAAAAAAGAGCGCTAGGGCGCGCGAGACGTAAGAAGCACATTCGTAAGATCGTGACGGGAACTGCAGAACGTCCGCGGCTCGTCGTCTATCGGAGTGTGCACCATGTCTATTTGCAATTGGTTGACGACGTCAGCAGGAAAACGCTTGCAGGAGTCTCGTCGCTGAGTCCCGATGTTCGCGACCAGTTGAGCGGCAAGAACCCTACGCAAGTTGGAGCGCTTGTCGGTGAGGCTATGGCCAAGAAGGCCATCGAAAAGAACTTTTCTAAAGTCGTGTTCGACCGAAATGGTTTTCCGTATCATGGCCGCGTGAAGGCTGTCGCGGAAGGTGCTCGTAAGGGCGGACTGCAATTCTAAAATCTCTATAGGTTCATGAGCGAACACACTGATCGTCCGCGGCGCGGACGCGAACGCGATGCAGATACTGAGTACGGCGGCGAGAGCCTGGTTGAGAAGGTTGTCTGTATCAACCGTGTAGCCAAAGTGGTGAAGGGTGGTCGCAACTTTTCATTTAACGCGGTTGTTGTCGTCGGCGACGGCCATGGCCGTGCCGGATTTGGCATGGGTAAGGCGAATGAAGTCGTGGACGCAATCGCGAAGGCGACAGGCGCCGCGAAGCGGAGCATGAAGCGTTACCCGCTGATCGGATCAACCCTCCCGCATGCAACCTTTGGTAAGTTTGGTGCAGGTAAGGTATTCATGCGCCCCGCCTCTGCAGGTACTGGTGTGATTGCAGGCGGATCGGTTCGCATGGTCATGGAGTGTGTTGGCGTGCGTGATGTGCTTACCAAAGTCATGGGAACCAATAATCCGCACAACGTCGTGAAAGCTGTGTTTGCGGCACTGGGTATTTTGAATGATGCCCGTATGGTGGCCGAACGGCGCGGGGTCTCAGTCCGCGAAGTATTCAACTCCTAAGCTATTTTATGCCGCAGCTAAAAGTTACTTATGTCCGCAGCACTATCGGGAAGCCTCCGAAACACCGGAGGACGATTCGTGCGATGGGCTTTACAAAATTGAATCACACGCGGTTTCTGCCGGATAACGCTGCTATGCGCGGCATGGTGGAGTCGGTTGAGCACCTTGTGAAATGGGAAGTGGTGGAGGAAGGCAAGAAATGAGTCTCTCCAAACTCACCCCTGCAAAGGGCTCAACGCACAAGACCAAGCGCATTGGTCGTGGACCCAGTTCGGGGCACGGCGGAAGTGCAACACGCGGCGAAAAAGGATATCTGGCCCGCGCAGGATCGGTCCACAAGAAGGGCTTTGAAGGCGGACAGACGCAGATCTATCGTCGTCTGCCCAAATTCGGGTTCAAGAATATCTGGGCGGAAGAAGTCCAGGTGGTAAACCTTCGTGACTTGGGTCGTCTGCCGCAAGGAGTTGTGGTAGAGCCTGAAACACTGAAACAGGCGGGCCTCATTCGAAAAGTGAGTTTGCCAGTGAAAATTCTTGGCATGGGGGATGTGTCACGCGCCTTTGAAGTGAAGAACTGCAAAGTGTCGGAGACAGCTGCGGCCAAGATTACGGGTGCGGGTGGTAAGGTGGTCGCATCTGATGCTTGATCGCTTTTCCAACATATTCAAAATTCCGGAACTTCGGGACCGGATACTGTTCACACTGCTTATTCTGTTGGTCTACCGTATCGGGGGGCACGTCCCTGTTGCTGGAATCAACGCCAGTGCTCTTTCCGAGTTTTTTCAGCAAAATCAGAATTCGCTGTTTGGCTTTTATGATCTTTTCGTAGGCGGTGCCTTCCAGCGCGCGACTATTTTCGCGCTGGGAATCATGCCCTATATTTCCGCATCGATTATTTTTCAGCTGATGGGTACGGTGGTGCCGTACTTCCAGAAACTGCAGAAAGAAGGAGATGAAGGGCGCAAAAAGATCAATCAGCTCACACGCTATGGGACAGTCCTGATTGCCGCCATGCAAGCCGGTGGCGTCTCTGTGTTTCTTGAGCGCCTGACTGCATCCGATGGTATGGCGGTGGTTCCCGATCCCGGTTTTGGTTTCAGGTTCCTGACGATGGTGACGTTGGCAGCAGGAACTACGGTCATCATGTGGCTGGGTGAGCAGATCACCGAGCGAGGGATTGGAAACGGTATCTCGCTCCTGATCTTCATCGGAATTATCGACCGTCTTCCTTATGCAATTCTTGAGGAGGTTGAGCAGATCAATATTGGCACGCGCCACATTATGGTGGACGTGCTGTTTATCGGCCTCCTGTTTGCGATCACGATGGCGGTCGTTGCTTTGACGCAGGGAACCCGGAAGATTCCGGTTCAGTACGCGAAACGCATGATTGGCCGCAAGGTCTACGGCGGACAATCGACACATATTCCGCTGCGAGTCAACTCGGCTGGGGTGATGCCAATCATCTTTGCCCAGTCCATATTGTTTATCCCAACCTCCATTGCCAGCTTTCTTCCTGAGGGACCGATTCAGGAATTTATCAGTATGCAGTTCGGGGGTCGCGGGTTTTCGTACTTGACACTGGAATTTGTACTGATTGTCTTCTTCACGTATTTCTACACGGCAATTGTTCTCAATCCCGTGGATCTTGCAGATAATATGAAGAAGAACGGCGGGTTTATTCCAGGAATTAGACCTGGTAAACAAACCGCCGAGTTTATTGACGGCATTTTGACTCGCGTAACGCTGCCCGGAGCTCTCGCGCTTGGCGCGGTCGCGATTGTTCCGACCATGATCGTCAATCAGTTCAATGTGTCGTTCAATTTTGCGCAGTTTTTTGGCGGGACTACCATTCTGATTATGGTGGGTGTCGCTCTGGATACCCTGCAGCAGGTGGAATCGCACCTGGTCATGCGGCACTATGACGGATTGATGAAGTCAGGCCGTATACGCGGTCGCCGCCGGATGTAGCTTCATGATGAAGCACTCCATCATTCTGCTCGGAGCAGTTGGTGTCGGAAAAGGCACCCAGGCGCAGAAATTGATGAACTACTTTCGGATTCCGCAGATTTCTACAGGGGATATGCTCAGGGCCGAGAGTGCGGCAGGGTCAGAACTGGGCTTGCGAGTCAAGGAGATTATGAACCGGGGCGAACTCGTTCCGGATGATGTGATCATAGACATAGTAAAGAAACGTCTGTTGGCAGATGATGCTGTCAACGGAGCCATCTTCGATGGTTTTCCGCGCACGATACCGCAAGGTGAGGCGCTGAACGTTGTGCTGAAGGAGGTTGGACTCCCGGACCCTTTGGTTGTTAGTATCGAGATACCGACCGAGATGATCGTGCAGCGATTGGCTTCCAGACGAGTTTGTACAACGTGCGGTGCGACATTCAGTCTGAAGGCAGGTGAGCAGAGCATCCAGAATCACCAATGCCCCAAGGGCAGCGCGAACATCATTCAGCGCGAGGATGATCAGCCGGATACCATTCGGCAGCGTCTCAAGGTGTACGATGAAAAGACGGCGCCGTTGCTCAGTTTTTATAAGAAGGCAGGGCATCTAAGGCAAATCAACGGTGCAGGCTCGGAGAACGAAGTTTTTGCAAGAGTGTTGATTGCCCTCGATCCAGAGCTGTCATGATTGTCATCAAGACG
>CAZVXJ010000150.1:0-7979 GCA_964631675.1 uncultured Alphaproteobacteria bacterium | reverse complement strand
CCCGGCCCGCTTACTGACTACGTGCCGCTCTATAAGCAATCTGATGGCAGTATCACGACACAATTCGACATGAATGTCGTGGATAAAATCGGCTTGCTCAAGATGGATTTCTTGGGTTTGCGCACTCTGAGTGTTCTGGCACGAGCTGTTGATATGCTCGCCGCACGCGGTATCGCGCTGGATCTGGATGCGATTGTTGAAGTGTATGATGAGAAGACATATCAGTTGCTGGGACGCGGGGACACGACGGCAGTCTTCCAGCTCGAAAGTCGGGGAATGCGGGAGTGGTTAATGAAACTCAAGCCAAATTGCATTGATGACATCATTGCGATGGTGGCGCTGTTTCGTCCCGGCCCAATGGATTGGATTGGTGATTTTATCCGCAGGAAGCACGGCGAAGAGAAAATCACCTACTTGCACCCCAAGTTGGAGCCGATTCTGAAGTCGACCTATGGCGTTATTGTATATCAGGAGCAAGTGCTCCGGGTGGCGCGCGATCTCGCCGGTTTTACACTCGGCAAGGCCGATATCTTACGCCGCGCCATGGGGAAGAAAGATCCGAAAGAATTGGCGCGAATCAAAGACGAGTTCATTAGCGGCTGCAAGTCTTTCAGTGGCATAGACGCGAGGCTCGCGACACAGGTCTATGAATTGGTGTTCAAGTTCGCGGGATACGGTTTTGTTAAGGCGCATGCCACGTGCTACGGTGTTCTGGCCTATCAGACTGCTTACCTAAAGGCACATTTTCCCGCAGAATTGCTTGCGGCAGAAATGAGTTCCTATCACGGTGAGCCGCGAGCCATGCCCCGGTTGATTCAGGAGTGCAAGAAGTTCAATGTTCCCCTGCTAACGCCCGATGTGAATGTCTCCGACCAGCAGTTTACCGTGATCGACGGGCAAATACGCTGTGGTCTGGAAGCCATACGCAACGTGGGCGGAGCAGCAGTTCAGTCGATCCTGGAAGCTCGCAAATCGGGCGGACCATTCAGATCCTTTTTTGACCTTGCAGGTAGAGTGGATGTCCGGATTGTCAATCGCAAGGCTCTGGAGAGTTTGATTGGTTCAGGTGCATTGGATTCACTGGGCGGTCACCGTGCCCAATACATGGCATCGATTGACCACTTCTTTTCATTTGCGTTGCAATCGGCTCAAGCGCGTGATCTGGGGCAATCCTCACTGTTTGGCGGCGCTTCAAACACCGTGACCGAGCCTGACCTGCCGATGATTCCGGATTATCCGCGGGAACAGCAGAGGTCATTGGAAAAGGAGCTGCTGGGTTTTTTTCTATCGGGCCATCCTCTGGATGACGTGCAGGCCGAAATCGCGTCGCTTGGCTGTCAACCTCTGTCCGAAACGACGGATCTTGCTGACGGTGCATCCGTTCGGCTTGTTGGAGTAATCACGGAGGTGAAACGCACGATTACCAAGAAGGGCAAAGCGATGGCCACTGTGCGTATGGAGGATCTGAGTGGCATGGCCGAGGTTCTGTTTTTTGCAGACGCAGTGGAGAAGTACGGTACAAGACTGCGCAAGGACGCGATCCTGATTATCAGCACGCGAGTCACGTCACGAGAGGATGAAGATCCTAAGTTTGTTGCTCAGGACGTTTTCACGCTGGAAGAAGCGCAAGCAAACTTTGCCCGCGGGATCTGCATAAGGTTTCCCGAGGAGCTTCCCGGATTCGAAACGATGAATGCCTTGGAGGACATTCTCTCCCGACATGAAGGATCAGTTGATGTCTTCTTCCGTGTAAAGCACGAGGGAGCGGAGAAACTTGTGCGTTCGCGTCGCTATCGATTACGCACATCCGTGCAGGTTGTAAACGAAATCAAACAGGCGCTGGGTGTGGAGATCACGATCGTATGACAAAGCGTCACTGCGCCGGTGCGGTCCGTCCAAAACGGGTTATCATACAAACACTTGGCTGCCCGAAGAACCAGGTGGACAGCGAGACATTTGCCGGAATCTTGCGCGCATCTGGTTTCGAGTACGTTCAGCAGCCGCATTTAGCCGACGTACTCGTCGTGAATACTTGCGGCTTTCTCGACGACGCAAAACTCGAGTCCGTTGAGACCCTGCTCGAAGCCACAAAGTGGAAATCGCGCTCCGAAGGGCGACAAGTCATTGCCATGGGATGTTTGACGCAGCGGGATGGAGATGAAGTGCGCGACAACATTCCAGAGTTGGACGGTGTTTTTGGTATCGGTGAGTGGGGACGCATGCTCGACCTGCTGGGTGCAAATCCAGTAGCTTCGACAGCGGGCGAGAGCGATGTGATGTTCACGGCAGGGCGAAGCGGTCCGGGTTCCGCTTTTCTACGTGTGTCGGACGGTTGCTCGCATGCCTGCGCATTTTGTGCCATTCCGCAAATGCGCGGCCTGTACCGAAGCGAGCCAATCGACCTGCTGATCTCTGAAGCGAAGAGACTTGCCCAATCCGGTATCAAGGAGATAATTCTAATCGGGCAGGAGACCACCAGCTATGGTGTGGACCTTTATCGGCAACGCAGAATTGTTGAGTTGTGTATGCGGCTATCCGAGATCGAGGGAATACATTGGATTCGACTGCTCTACGCCCATCCGCCGAGCACTCCACCAAAGCTGATGGAAGAGCTTGCCCGAGTTCCCAAGCTATGCCCATACATTGACTTTCCGATCGAACATGCTGCTGAAGGAGTCTTGAAGGCGATGAATCGCAGAACTACGGCGGCTCGCATGAAAGATTCTATAGAAGCCTTTCGTTCAGTATTACCGAATGCCTGTGTGCGAACCACTGTCCTCGTAGGATTTCCCGGAGAAACGGACGAGGATTTCGACTGCCTGTATCAGTACATGAGTGATATTCGATTCGAGCGTGCGGGTGTCTTTACTTACTCCCCGCAGGAAGGTACTGCGGGTGCCGGGCTTCCGGGCAAAGTTGAGGAGGGAATTGCGCTCGATCGTCTGGATCGTTTGATGAAACTCCAAAGGCAAATCTGCCTGGAGAAGCATCAGGGCCTCGTAGGCAAGGAAATTGACGTGCTTGTGGAGCGTAAGACCCGTTCGGCCTTGTGGGGGCGCAGCGCTTGGGACGCGCCCGAAATTGACGCGCGGGTACGAATAGATGGTGAGGCAGAGTTGGGAACAATTATACGTGCGCGGATCACGAAGGCGGCTTCCTACCAAATTGACGGAAGCCTTCGCAATCCCTCTCATGGATTAACGCGAGGTGACTTATGTGGAGACTTTGGACTGCCTGTACTCTCGCGGCCGTAGCCGTCTGGGCCGCCGATCCTCCGGCTCCGGCCGGAAACTCAATCTCGCAGGGCTCCGGACCGCTGTTTCGTTGTCAGGTTGGCGAGCGTCTGGGCAGCGAACTTGATTCGTTGCACCTCGTCGTCGCTGCCTCCGTCCAATATGATAACCTGGTATTCTTGCGCAGCGACACCGGATTCACAGCCACTTTTGAGTTTGTCGCTTCCGTATTTCGCGAGGGCAGTGGATTAGTCACGGAGCGCATACGCAACGTGGAAGTAAACGTAAGCGAGTATGCAACGACAAACAGCCGCACGAAGAACGCCGTTCAGGTTGAGGAATTTGTCGTACCTTCAGGTGAGTACAAGGTTCGCGTTACGATGTCCAGCGGGTCGGAATCTAAGACCCGATCCCGTTGGGAAGGAAAGGTTGAACTCCATCGTGCCGATCCGCTACTTCGGCTGTCCGATATTTACTGGGCGTCCGACGATTCCACACTTTCCAATCTCCAAGTGCCCAGACTTGTGGAGAGCTTTGTGACGACTGAAGAAGATGCGCGGGCGCGTGTGCAGCTCTACTCCGCCGGCACTGACACCATCCGGATCAAGTGGACGATTAAGGGCGAAAAAGGTGCAACCGTGGCGGTTCTGGATGATTTCGCCATACCAGATAGCACAATTCAGACCCATGAGTACGACATCGACTTGTCAACCCTGTCCGCTCATCGCTTCACACTCGAAGTCGAAGCTCAAGGAAATGGACGGCGTGAATTCCGATCTCGCGAATTCGGAGTCCGTATTCCAGGAGTTCCACTCTCGATCCACGACCTTGATCTGGCAATTCGACAGCTGAAGTATGTGGCGACTGGCGCTGAGACCAAGCAATTTCGCCAGGCCACGCCACAGGAACGTGAGCGGCTGTTCAAGGAATTCTGGGAAAAACGCGATCCGACGGCGGGATCTATCGACAATGAGTTGATGAACGAGTACTACGAGCGAGTCGAATATACCAACGAAAAATTCTCGGGAACACGCGAAGGATGGGAGAGTGATCGTGGACGGATCTTCATATTATACGGTGAGCCAACTGATATTGACAGTCATCCGTTTGAGGCCGGCTCTCGACCGTACGAAATCTGGTACTATTCTCATTTAGCGCGAAGATTTGTATTTGTGGATTACGGTGGATTTGGCGACTACACTCTTGCCGGACCCGAGTGGGGGTACTGAGTCTATTTGATTTTACCGTCACCACTTCCGCCCAACGCGCGAATCGGCATTTGCTCGCCAGGCAGTCCCGTCAATCCGGAAAAGCTCTTTGCTGCACTCAGAACTATGGAGAATGCCGGGTTTTCGGTTGAGGTTTCGCCTGAAGCACTGAGCTCACATGGGCTCTTTTCTGCAAGTGATGAAACTCGGCTAAGGGAACTGGAGGAGTTTTTTCGTCGTGAAGACATTGACGCAGTCTTCTGCTCCCGTGGTGGAGTTGGTGCCAGCAGGTTGCTTGCATCGCTGAATACAAAATTGATTGCGGCCTCTGGCAAACCGTTCCTTCATTTTTCCGATGGCACGGCATTGGGACTTCTGCTCTGGAAGCAAGAGAAATATGTTACATTCAGTGGCCCGCTCGCGGTAGAGTGGAGTGGAGGCGTTTCGGCGGATTCGTGCGCGCAGGCCATCTCGATTCTGACCGGCCGGAGTCCCTGCGACTTGGTAACCGATGCCATACCGGCAAAGTTAGAATGCATCCGGTATTTCCCCGAATCCGTCATTCACGCTCCGCTGATTGCCGGCAATCTTACGATGATCACAAGTCTGTTGGGCACCCCCTACATGCCGGATCTTTCGGGAGCCATGCTGTTGATTGAAGATATTAATGAGCCGCCGCACAGAGTTGACCGCCTCTTATTCCACCTGAAAAATGCTGGCCAATTGTCTTCCCTCGCAGCGTTGCTTATTGGTGACTTCTGGAGCGAGCCGACGGAGATGGAAATATCTAACTTGAAGAAATCTTTACTTGATGCATGTGATGGAACGGAATTCCCCATCGTCCTTGGATTTCCTTACGGCCACGGACAGAAGCGAATGACGGTTCCAATCGGGATGACCTGCGAGCTTGATTTGGATAAATCATCGCTTAGGTCGGCTTGCATGAACCGAACGCCCGTCGCGTGAGCCGATTAAATATTGCCTTCTTCGTATCCGGAAATGGCACGCTATTCGAGCACATCGCGAAACGCGCTGCTGCCGGCGATTTTGATGCACACATTTCTCTGGTGATCTCTTCAACGCCAAGCGCAAAGGCCCTCGACCGTGCAAAGGCGCTCGGAATTCCATCGGTCGTGCTGACTTCGGATGTCCTTGCGAACGAAGAAAAATGCACAGCTGCAATCCTGCATGAATTGCAGAGATTTCAGGTAGACTTTATCTGCCTTGCGGGATACCTGAAGATGATTCCGCCGAAGGTAGTGGCCAAGTTTCGTGGCCGAATGATTAACATTCATCCTGCACTGCTCCCGGCTTTTGGCGGCTCCGGAATGTATGGGAAAAAGGTGCATGAAGCCGTGATTCGGTACGGTGCAAAGATATCCGGTGCAACGGTGCACTTAGTGGATGAAGAATACGACCACGGTCCCATCGTGCTACAGCGGGTCGTGTTTGTTGGCAGAGATGATACGGTAGAATCGCTTGAATCAAAAGTTCACGCCATCGAGTATGGACTCTATTTTGACGCCCTCAGGCTTTTCAGTGAGGACCGAGTCGAGATCCATGATAGACGTGTGAACATCCTCCCCAAAAGTACCTGATGATTACAATCCGACGCGCACTTCTCAGTGTTTCAGATAAGACTGGTCTGCTGGATCTTGCTCACGAGCTATCAGCACGAAATGTAGAGTTGATTGCCTCAGGCGGTACCGCGAAGTCTCTTCGCGATGCCGGATTGCCTGTCACCCTTGTAGAAGAGTGGACCGGCCACCCCGAGGCACTTGAGGGCCGCATCAAGACGGTTCATCCCCGCATTCACGGCGGTATTCTCGTGCGCCGCGACCACGCCGGAGACATAGCGGACATGGAGCGCCTTGGACTCGGTCCCATCGACTTGGTAGTTGTTAATTTCTACCCGTTTCAACAAACCCTTGCATCTGGCAAGTCGCATGAGCAAGTTATTGAAGCCATTGACGTCGGTGGACCTTCAATGGTGCGAGCCGCCTGCAAGAATGCGGATTATGTGGTCGTACTAACATCGCCACAGCAGTACGGAGGTTTTCTCGCATCCTACGGGGAGAATCGCGGGCAAGTTACACGGGAGTTCGCAAGATCGTGTGCCGCTCATGCCTTCACTGCGCTCGTGACCTATGACAGCAGTATTGCTGAGTGGATGAACGGAGGGGCATTCCGTCCGTTTCCTTTGGAGGCCATGCGTCCGCTCCGCTATGGGGAGAATCCGCATCAAAGCGCTTGGTTGGCGCGCGATACCAGATTGCCTGTTCATGGTCTCATTGCCGCGGACCAAGTATCCGGGAAAGAGCTCTCTTATAATAACTTCTTGGATGCAGATGGGGCGCTTAGACTGCTCGCGGAATTTGAGGGGACTGCAGCCGTCATCATAAAGCATGTTACGCCGTGCGGCGTCGGTGAAGCTGCTACTGTGGCGGCTTCCTTGGACCGCGCCCTTAAGACTGACCGTGTCTCCGCATTCGGAGGCATTGTGGCTGTAAATCGTGAATTCGATTTGGCTGCTGCAACCGTATTGTCAGACATCTTCCTTGAGATCATACTTGCACCTTCTTTTACGTCGGAAGCGCGTGCGATGCTGTCAAAGAAGAAGGCGCTCCGTCTGATTGAATTTGATTGGCAGGCTCTGCGTGCTACAGCCGAGAGTACTCAACTGCGCTCGGTATGGGGCGGCTATCTTGTTCAGACACCGGACAATGATCTGACGGAATTGAGTGAGTTGCGGACGGTTACGGCCCGTAGCCCGGTTCCGCGAGAGTCCGCTGCACTTGCCCTTGCCTGGAAAGTCTGCAAGCATGTTCGTTCCAACGCAATCGTGTTTGCAGATGAGCACGGAACTCTGGCAATTGGAGCAGGCCAGATGTCGCGAGTGGACAGTGCCGATCTTGCCGTCAGAAAGGCCGCGGCCTCAGGCCTTTCTCTCGCTGGCAGCGCTTGTGCTTCCGATGCATTCTTTCCATTTCGCGACGGCCTTGATATTGCCGCAAGAGCAGGTGCCACGTCGGTTATCCAACCCGGTGGTTCAGTTCGCGATGACGAAGTCATCGCTGCCGCGGATGAGCAGAACATTGCCATGGTCTTCACTGGCCGCAGGCACTTCAAACACTAATCTCCCAATCGCCCCGAGCACGAGGAACTTGTCTTATGCAGTGGCCGCGTAATCTAAAGGCACCCCTTTATGTCAGAGCTTCTTCCCGTGTGCGATACATGGGCAAGGAGTACATTGTCAAACGCGACATAAAGGGTGCCATCTATGCCCTCCTTGGTCGCATGACCCGCAAGCTACCCGGGATTGAACAGGCAATTGAAACTGCGAGGAACGGCAAGTTGATTTGCCAGTGGGGTGGTTATTACAGCGTGTATATTCGCGTTGATCCGGAACAGCAGCCGCTTATCTTGGAATACCTCTGGCGTGAAGAGAAGAAGCGGGGCATACAGCCTCCTGACATGAAGGCCGTTATGCTGGCGGATGAGGGCTGATAATCCCGGCGCTATCGTTTTCCCAAACTTG
>CAZVXJ010000149.1:0-8034 GCA_964631675.1 uncultured Alphaproteobacteria bacterium | reverse complement strand
CAGCCTTGAATCACATTGCCCGAATCGGGACTCGAGGAGGTGCCTTCCAGACGAATACCAGAGTAACTATTGAGAAGTGTCAGCGATCTAAGTTCGTTGTAATGGTTCCCTCCTCCCGTAGACCGCACACCGAAGGCGCCGGTCATCCATAATGACTGTCCTACAATCGTAAACGAGTCAAACCGATTATGTGTTGCTCCACCGGACAGGAGAATTACAGTAGGGTTCGTCCCTTCTGCAATCATGTCTATACTCTCAACCGTCACAAAATCTGCGCCGAGCAACTGAAATGTCGCGGGTCCATTTGCAGATCTCAAAACAACCGGACCTTCGCTGCTTGATGATCGCCTGATCGTGACGGTGTTTATTGAACTTGAACCGCCGATTTCCGGCAAAGTAACTTGTTCATTGTACTCGCCGCCGAGAACGTCAAAAACGACGGGGCCAGATACTCCTCGCGACCCAAGTGCAACCGCAGCATCATTAAAGTTGCCAAATTCTCCATTGCCAATGATATAGTAGCCATTGAGCGGCGGCATCGACGTCGATACTGTGTACGAGGCGGAGTCATTTGCAGAATAGGCATCCGCAGCCAGCAGTGTTTTAACCGTCAAAACGGTAGTACTTGGTACGAGTCCGGTTTCCCAATGAAATTGAATAGTATCCAATGTAAGCGGAGGGAGTGTGACGTGCAATGTTTGTATGACGGTACTGCCGACAGACAGTTGGATCGGTACGAAAGACTGAGTGGCCGACCCCCGATTGAACACAACCGCCATGATGGACACGTCAGAAGCAACTTGATAAGTAGATTCGATGCCCGGAAGATCGAGGACGGCAAAATCAGCGGCGGGAGCGTTGTACTCGTATTCATCCGCACCGCGGTCTGGTGGTACCAGCCGATTGAGCCCGTCAATGTCATCCACGACGACACGAACAATTGCTCCGTTCTGATGTGCCAGACCATTGGAGCTTGATAGATGCAAGTCCAGATTACTGATGTAGCCCGGGTCGCCTTCTAGGGAGTGCATGTCCTGACCTGTTCCAGCCTGCCAATTCGACAGCGTCCTGTAATCACTCCCGCGTCTTGCTACTTTGTAACTGGCGCCGGTTCCATGGAAGATGTTGTGATTGGAACTGAAATCTCCAGCCACAGACTGCAGGAACATATTATAGGCCGGAGCTGTCCCCTCTAAGTTGACAAAAATATTGTTTGCCAGACTTGTCGTCCCGCCATTTGCGGCGGTACCCACATAGACAGAATAGGCCGATCCAATCGAACTAACGTCGTTGACCAGAATACTGTTGGACGCAATGAGATGTGTTCCTGATGATACGAGAATTGCTCTGGTTTGAGCGGTGCCTCCGGTATGGAAGTCGTAAATGAAGTTGTCCGTGACAGTGCACTTGGCTGAGGCCGAATCGGTGCGAAGTCGGATGCCGACGCCATAGGGTCCGGTTGTCGTTACTGCGTGAATCTTGTTTGCCCGAATCTGTACACTATCGCCGGGCATTGTCGTTGCTACGTAGACTCCGGTGACTTCTTCGACCGAGCCGGCATTAACCAGAATGTCATTGCCTGTAATCGTGCAGTTATTTTGCCTGGTCAGATAGATTCCACGCCGCACACTGTCGATTATACAATGCTCTACAACCGTACCGAAGACCACTCCGGTCGCCGGCTCCAGTCTAATTCCTTCACTGAATCTGCGGATTCGCAGCCCTCTGATCGTGACACCGTGGGTACCTCCGCCGCGCACGAGCACTCCGCGGCTCTCCGGATTCGTGAAGCTTGAACCCGTGATGGTGGCATTCTGGATGATAATGTCCTGGCTTGACTCCAGTATGGTTACAGCTCTGCGGGCCGTACCAATGACCCCGATGTCCATACCGTCAAAAGTCACGTGCGTGCCGCCATCGAATTTCAATACAGTAGAATCAGGACCACCGTAAATGATGCTGACTGGATTCAGTGAATCCAGTTCAGAGAAGGCGATCCTTGCTGAGTCATTTGTACCGGGTATTGCGCCAACGACGACTTGCTCCGAGTAAACACCGCCGGCGACCAACAGATTCGTCGACTCAGAGACTCCATCGGCCTGCAACTGGGATAATGCCGAGGTGAATCCTGAGAACGTCCCGCTCGGTCCAACGGAATAAGTGCCGCCCAATGGGCCTATTCCAACATCAAACCTCCAAGTCGGGCCAGGACTCTGCCCTGCACCGTTCCGGCAGACGACCCTCCAGTACCATGTGGTCAAACGGAGAAAGTTAGATGGAGGATTGAATGTGTCTATCGAAAGACCGCTTACTACTCGTGCTGAAGGAAGCAACTGAATTACATCCGCCGCAGATTGCGAGAGGTAGAGATCCACATTATCGGTATAGGTACCGTTTGACCATGAGAGGTTTGTACCCGTATAAACGTCTACAGATTGATTTCCGGGAATGGGTGCGGAAGGCACTCCCGGAGCGATAACGACTTCCGGTCCGGATAGACTGTCCAAAAATACGGCATTATCGCCCGCCCCGCGGTCGCTGTGCACTATCGCGATCCGAATCACAGTACCATTGTACGCAGACAATTCAAATGCGAACGGCGTAAACTCCTGTGCGAAGTCAGCACCTGTACCCGGTCTTAAGGTCGCAAGGGTGACGGTAAACTCTGCCGGATTTGAACTCCCGTTGGGCGAGAGCAATATGCGGACAGTGTCATCCGTTTGACCAGGATTTAAGGCTGGTGCCTGCGTGCGGAGGAACAGCCGAAGCGTGTGATAGCTGGGAGTGGGTTGCACGGGCGGGGACACCAACCAACGGCGAGATGTCAAAGTGGCCCCAAGGTTCTCGGCCGACGAGGCGGCGCTATAAAGCCACCCAACTTCCGAGCGTGCCGATCGTCTCCAGTTCGCACTCCCATCGCCATTCTGGAATGCCAGCCATTCAAGAGGGGGGAAGGTACCTTCAAAGGTCTCAAGCAGCGGAAAAGCATGGGCGCCATTAACCGCGCACACAAGCAGCGCAAGAATGCAAATAACCCTCTTGCTACCTATAGCTGGCTGGCACCGACTCAAGTGAAACACTCTGTCCAGTTTGGAAGACGACTCCATCTCATAAGATAACAACCAACTGGCAGACTATACAAGCGCGCCGCCGAGACTTCTTGCGATATGTAGGCAGAATTTCGAGGAAGCTCGAAGTGCGGGGGTTGCATATCTATATTTTTTCCATTATCTTTGAACATGACTGCCCAAATGAACAAGCGACCAAGAGGCACGAGTCGTAACAGCCGAATTGCAGTAATTGGTACAGGGAAAATAGGCGAAGCACTGGTTTCCGGTCTTCTGGAGTCTGGATTTGTAAATCCTGACCAGATTGTCGCTACCACCCTGCATAGCGAAACAGCTGCTTCGCTCTCCAAACGACTGCCAATCACCGTTTCCACAGACAATCGGAAGGCTGTTGGCCAGGCACAGGTTGTGGTGCTGGCCATGAAACCCAAACAAGTCGGTTTGGTCTGCGATGAGATTGGGCCGCATTTGCCGAAGAACGCTCTGGTGATTTCACTGGCCACCGGCGTTCCAACGGGCTTTATCGAGGCGCGTCTTGCCGGAAAATCAGCGGTGATTCGGGCAATGCCCAATACTCCGATTGCGATTCGCAAGGGAATGACTGTGTTATGTCCCGGTGCCCATGTGAAATCGACGCAAATGTCCAATGCACGGGCCTTGTTTGAAACCGTAGGCGAAACAGTGGTTGTCGAAGAGGATCTGATGAATGCCGCAACTGGACTAAGTGCATCCGGTCCGGCATACATCTATGTGATACTGGAGTCTTTGGCTGAGGCCGGGGTAAAGGTGGGGTTGCCGCGCGACTTGGCCACCAGACTTGCGGCACAGACGACACTTGGAGCATCAAGCATGGTACTTTCGAGTGGCAGGCATCCGGCGTTACTGAAGGACAATGTAACCACTCCGGCCGGCGTGACCATTGACGGCCTGATGGAGCTAGAGGAGGGGGGACTGCGCGTTGCACTCATTAAGGCAATTATGATGAGTACAAGGCGGGCAAGTGAGATTCAGGAGCAGCTGTTGAAGACTCTCGCAAACGAGAAGCGTCCGGCCCCCCGGGCGGCCAAATAGTCTGCGATTTTCAGTTTTTTTTTGCACCAAACATACGGTTCGATTATGGCAGATTCACATCATCTCTACGAAGAACTGGTTACACGTTACAAGGAGTACTCTGTACTCTCGTCTGTGCACGGACTTCTGCATTGGGATACTCAGGTTATCATGTCACCCAAAGGAAGCGACCGCCGTGCCGAGCAGATGGCCGTGCTTTCCGGGATTTCACATGACAAGATCACTTCCCCCCGGTTGGGCGAATTGATCGAAAAAATTGGCGCGATTCCCAACGGCCTGACACCTGAACAGAAAGCCAATGTACGCGAGATTCATCGCGACTACAAACTCGCCACAAAAATTCCAAAAGACCTTGTGGAAGAAATGAGCCGTGCAAAGTCGCACGCGCATGACGCATGGGTCAGCGCCCGGGAGAAGTCGGACTTCGGTGCCTTTGCTCCTCATCTGGAAAAACTGGTTGCCTTGTCGCGAAAAATGGCCGAGTGCATCGGTTATGCGGAGACCCCGTACGATGCGCTGCTCGATCAATACGAGCCGGATTCAACGGCATCAATGTTCACCAAGTTATTCGACGAAGTCAAGGCGACAACGATCCCGCTCCTTCAGAAAGTCCTCGCTTCACCAGTCAAAGCGAAAATGAGCATCCTGGAACGCGAGTTTCCACCGGATTTGCAAAAGAAAGTTGGCGCGGAGGTGATGCACACCCTTGGATTTGACGCAGAGGCCGGCCGGCTGGATACTTCCGTGCATCCGTTTTGCAGCGGAGGCAAAGGCGACATCCGGATTACCACACGTTACAATCCGCGCGCGCCGCAGCAAGCTTTGTACGGCGTGATCCATGAAACGGGCCATGCGCTCTACGAGCAGGAGGTCGATCCCGATCACTTGTATACTCCGTTGTCTGAGGCACTGAGTATGGGATTACATGAGTCTCAGTCGCGAATGTGGGAGAATTTTGTCGGACGCAGCCGCCATTTCTGGATACACTTCTTCCCGAAGTTCAAGGCGGTGTTTCCACAGCAAACTGCGGATGTTTCGATCGACGATTTGGTACTGGCGGTCAATCACGTGGCACGGTCCTATGTTCGGGTGGAGGCAGACGAGCTCACTTACGACTTGCACATTATTCTGCGATTCGAACTGGAACGCGATCTGTTTTCCGGCGCACTTTCCGTCTCGGACCTGCCCACGGCCTGGAACACAAAGTTCGAGAACTATTTGGGAATCAAGCCTCCAGACAACGGAAAAAACGGTGTGCTTCAAGATGTCCACTGGAGCGAAGCATACTTTGGCTATTTCCCGTCTTATAGCCTTGGCAATATGGTGGCAGGTCAGCTCTGGGCAACCATGCGGAAGGAAATGCCCCAGATGGACGCTCAGATTGAAAAAGGTCAATTTGGCGACATTCTAAACTGGTTGCGGACGAAGGTTCATCGCCAGGGCAGACGATTCAGCCGGGACGAGCTGCTGACCCAGGCCACTGGAAAGCCGCTGTCAACATCCGACTATCGCGATTACCTCACCGCCAAATTCACCCAGCTCTACAAACTGTAGATTTCCTGCGGGGGTTCTGGACTCAAAAAAGAGGGGCTTTGCCTCTCTTTTTTCACTTTCCGGTTCTATTCACATCGGTACTCAGGTTAACTTTTCAATCACACGACATGTTAAAATCAGTAATTACAAACAATTAAAATTACACTTGACAAATATATTTTACATGTGTATATTACCGGAGTCAAAAGAAACAGTACTGAAACATAAAGGTATTATCATGAGTCACTTGTTTCAGACCCCTCTGACCGGACGTGCCGAATGGGCAGTTTCCCTGCCCCGGTTACTGGTTAGAGTCGGCGAAGTGACAGAGAAGGCAGGAGATCGATTCGTTTTTGAGCGTTTCGGGCTGAACGCAGGTAGATATGCACTCTTGTCGGTACTTGAACACCTCCCTGAATCACCGAAGATAACTACCCTGAAGGGCATGGTTTTGCGCAGTGCGGCGAACTTGACTCAAACATTGGACTTCCTCGAACAGCGCGGACTGGTTAGAAGGGCTTCTTCCGCCACGGACCGACGAGTCTATCTGGTCGAGATCACTGAGCAGGGACGTAAACTGCTTCGGGAAGTAGAAGCTCACTTCAAGCATACGATGTTGGATTATGTGTCCGAATACTCCGATGATGAACTCAAGTGCTTAGTTGAAGAGTTGCAGCGGTTTGGACAAAAGACGGTGATTGCACTCGAGGAATCGGAAAGGCTCGGCACAGCTCAGTTGCCGGCCAATGTCAAAATAAAACCAAGACAATCGAAAACAGGATCGAGATGACAACGATGACCCTAAAGAAACTAATCATCATCTTGGCGGCCTGGGCCGTAGCAAGTATGCCGGTACTTGCGGTAACTTTGTCGGGGACCCTCAGGGACAAAGAGACCGGGGAGTCTGTTCCGGGCGCAGCCGTGCAGATCATGGGAACCAATCGCGGTGTTGCGGCAAATGTGGACGGTTTTTTCTCCTTGCCGGACATTCCGGCCGGAGAGATCACAGTTCATATTGCAGCACTCGGCTATATTCCCGAAAAGAAAACTCTGACTCTGGCCGAAGGCAATGATGAGCACATAAAGCTCAGCCTTACGCCTGAAGCGATGCAAATGATGGAGGTAGAAGTCAAAGGGGAGTCGCGAGAGGATCGAGAGTATACTCCTCAGGTTGCGCAGTACCGTATGGAAACTAAAGAGCTGAAGAAACTCCCGCAGCTTGCCGAGCCGGATCTTTTTCGCGCACTGCAGGCAATGCCGGGTGTGCTTCCGACCTCCGATTTCTCGTCTGAGCTGAATATCTGGGGCGGCTCGAGCGATCAAAATCTGATTTTATTGAATGGCATCGAAGTCTACAAGCCGACCCATCTCGGCGGCCTGTTTTCGATCTTCAATATGGACGCCGTAAAGGACGTGAAGTTGATCAAAGGCGGCTTTCCTGCAAAATACGGTGGTAGACTCTCGGCGGTCGTGGACATTGCAGACCGTGAAGGAAACCGCAATGAGACTCACGGTAAGCTCGGAATCTCACTGCTCTCGAGTCAGGCAATGATGGAAGGCCCCCTGCCAAAGGGTACATGGCTGTTGGCCGGGCGAAGAACGTACGTTGATTTTGCGACAAAACTGATGGAGAGCGGTGGTGTCATCGATGATGATTTCCCGTACTACTTTTACGATTTGAATGCAAAAGTGACTCGTGATTTCGCCAATGGCGATCGTATTTCGCCCTCCATGTATATGGGCCGTGACGTACTCAATATTACTTCGACAACGGACGACCGTATTCACTTGAACTGGGGCAACAACACCTTCAGTCTGCCGTTCGTAAAGATCTGGTCGCACAAGCTGTTTTCTACCAACACCGTGGCCGGGAGCCGCTACAATTCGACCATGCGATTTGAGACGGCGGAGCAATGGTCCGAGTTCAGGAATCGTGTGCAGGATTTTACGGTCAAGACTGATTTCACATGGTTTGCTAACGCGCGCAATACATTCGACTTCGGAGTTTCGGCAAAGGACTTGAAGTGTCTTTTCACCGTGGTTAGCTCCAGCGAGACCTTCACGGACGGAACCTATCGTGGCTGGCAGACTGCGGCCTACATGCAGGACGACTACCGTGTGAACGAGAACTTCACAATCTCCCCCGGGTTGAGACTTGAACACAATACGTTATCCGAAAAGACACATCTGATGCCTCGATTCGCCGTGAAGCAGTCGCTAAGTCCTACGTCTTACCTGAGTGCAGCGACCGGGCTTTATGTTCAGCCCTTCCAGCAAATCACGTTTGGAGATGACTTCGCCTCACTCTTTAACTCATACGTGCTGCTGGATGAGTCTTTTGAGCCTAATCAATCATGGCACG
>CAZVXJ010000148.1:0-8046 GCA_964631675.1 uncultured Alphaproteobacteria bacterium | reverse complement strand
TCATCGCGTGTACTGAGCAGGCAACACAAATGCAGACCAGAAACCAGCTGCTAAATTGAGAAGGCATTCGGAAAGTGCTCAAGGCGTGGTGTGCCGTTCTCAAACCAGACACTCACCACGTCAAACTGAACGGGCATATCTAACTTCCGATGCTTCACATACAACTTTGCGAGCCGTACGAGCTTGGTCTTCTTGCGAAAATTCACGCGCGCCTCTGGAGGAAACACCCCTCTTTTCAAACTAGTCTTCACTTCTACGAATACCAGTGTCCCTGCGTGCCTGCAAACGATGTCGATTTCCCCTAAGCGGCACCGCCAGTTTCGTTCAAGGATCTGGTATCCGATCTCTCGCAAGAATCGCGAAGCAGTATCCTCACCTCTTTGCCCGATATCTCTGGATTCACTTCGAGTGAAGAGACGAATTAACCAGTTCACGAACTCCCCGAAAAGTCTTGCGATGAATCGGACACGGGCCAAATTCTCTCAACGCCATTCGATGGGACAGCGTGGGATATCCAAAGTGCTTTCCAAATCCATACTCAGGATACTCGATGGCATATCTTGCCATCAGCCGGTCACGCGACACTTTTGCAACAATCGATGCCGCGGAGATCGAAGCAACTCGTACATCACCCCGCACGATGGCTTTAGACGGCATGGACAGTGATGGCGTGCGATTTCCGTCGACCAGCACTAGGTCCGGCAGAGGAGCCAGAGCCGATACTGCTCGGGTCATGGCCAGAAGCGATGCCTGAAGAATATTCAGTTCGTCTATTTCATCAGGGCTGCAGGTTCCAAGTCCGACCTCACAACAGCCCACGATCTCCTCGAAAAGCCGTTCTCTATGCTCCGCCGTCAATGTCTTTGAATCTCGCGCCATCTCGAAGATGGGTGCACTAGAGGAAATGACGGCTGCCGCCACGACCGGTCCCGCCAATGGGCCACGACCCGCTTCATCCACTCCACAGATTATTTGACATCGATGAGTGAGAAAGTCGACCTCCCGTATGCGGCTAATTGTATCGACGGTGGTTGGCATCAAATCAGGCTCCAGGCTAAGGCCAACGACTCTGCGCTACCTGACGTTTGTGTCCAACCCGACTCGTGTTGAACGAATCGAACTGTACCTGTCCAACCAGTGACCTGGTACGGCACAGTTTGAGATTCCAGCCTTGTCATTACTTCGGGCGATGGATGTCCATAGATGTTTCTGTCTCCAGCAGAAATCAGTGCAAGATCAGGAGAGGTTGCGGATAGGAACTCTGCGCATGACCCGCTACTGCTTCCATGGTGTGAGACCTTCAGAATGTCTATGTCCTTGACCTCGGCCCAACTAAGCAGTGATGTTTCAACTAAGCTGTCTATATCAGCCGTGAACAAAACGTTGCTTCCGTTGCACTCCAGCAAGGCAACAAGTGAGCGTTGATTCTCGGAGAACTCAGAGGTCCGCAGGGATTTGGTCGGCGAGAGGAGTGTAACCTGAGCATGCTCATGTAACAAGACCTGATCTCCGGCATGGACCGTATCAACAATCACCTGCAACGACTGACAAGCAAGTTGGTACTCAAAGAACACGCGACTGACCGCAGTGTCACCGTTTGTCAACACTTGCCCGATCTCTATTCGCTCCATTATCTCTGCGGCGCCGCCGATGTGGTCATTGTCAGGGTGAGTGAGCATCAGGTAGTCTATTCTGTCCTTCCCCAGAGAGCGGAGCTCCGCAATGACGCGAGTTGCAGGCGTCCAATCGAAGATGCGTGGTCCACAATCAATTAGCATCGTCGCCCCTGGCGTGGTAATGAGTGCCGCATCGCCATTCTCGACATCAAAAAATGTCACACGAATTTCCTCTTCGTGCGGATTCAGCACCTTTGCCCAAATGTAAGAATTCGCAAGTAGAAGAACCCCACATACAATCCAGATGTGCTCCCGTCGACGCAACCCAAACAGCACCAAAATAATTGCGGCGTATGCCACCACAGCGGCAAACCAGGTAGTATCAGAGACCGCGAGCGATGAAAACGGTACTTCGCTAATCCATAGAACGAGCTTTGAGATTGCAGCACAAACCCAGTCAATCCCGTTTGCAAGTGGTAAGGCCAGTGTCGCACTGATTGCGTAAATCGCAATCAATAGGGAGGCCGCTACAAGCAACAACGCAAACACAGGAACTGCAATTACATTGGCGAGCAGGCCAAGCAGTGGAACTTGTCCAAAGAAAAAGGCGGTCGCCGGAAGTGTGCCCAACTGTGCACCCAATGTCACCATTCCGGCATCAATCAGTGGAGTCAGGGCGCCAGCGCTCCGGTTCACTCCAGTCGAAAGTACACTTGACCGCAGATACTCGTACGACAGAGCTATTCCGGCCACGGAAAGATAAGAGAGCACGAATGCCGGAGAAACCAAGTGCAGCGGTTTCCAAAGCAGTTCAATGAAAGCAGCGGCCGAAATCAGGTTTGCCAGTCCGATTTTTCTGCTCCATAACCGGCTTAGAATGTAGATGACGGCCATCAAGGTCGCACGCAAAAGCGACGGCACCATTAACCCCAGCCCCAGGTAAACAATCGAAAAGGCGATGCACAACCCGTATCGTGCTCCTGTATTCAGTATCGGCACTCCTGATACCAGCCAAATAAGGGAGATGAGCAGACCCGTGTTCATTCCACTGAGCGCAAAAATGTGGCTGAGGCCGGTTACTCTTAGCTTTTCAGAAAAGACATCAGAGAATTCTCGTTGATCGCCAAGCAGAAGTGCTGTGCACAGCGCGGCTCCATCTGGAGACAAGGTCTTTCGATAAGCGAATGCAATCCAAGCTCTGATCACAAACAACTGGCGCGCTACACTAACTCCAGAGGTGCGAATCACGTGAACTCCACCGGCTTTTACCCGCAATACACCAACAGTCCCAGATGTAACCCGGTGCAACAGTTGAGGGATCGACTCAGCAAGCTCCTTGCGCTCATTCGAAGGGGTTCCGGAAACGGAAATGACATCTCCCGGGATCACTTTGGCAGTGTCTGTCCGTACTCCGATTATCCAGTCGCAAGGCTTCCAGCCTGTATCGCCCGATTTGATCGCGATTGATTTCATCAGAAACGTACCGGTGCTGATTCGGTCACTGCCCGCGAGCAGCACCTGGCCGACAAACTGGTACGGCTCAGCAGTTGACCAATGGCTCTGCCACTCGCGTCTCGCCGCGCGATTCAGATCCTGAGTCGCACGACTTCCTGCGACCAAACCGGCTAACAGAATCAGCAGGATGATCACCCATTTTGAGGCTACACGCCGAAACATCGCGACGATGATGAGCGTCACGACCATTAGTGTGGGGACTAAGTAGGAAGTAACATCTATTTCAAAGAACAGGGCAATGAGCACTGCCGCGGCAGCAGACAACGCGAACGGAAGTAGAATGAGTCTTCGCAGTGACACTATTCAAGCATGGCGAGTGTAGCTAGCCCAAACTACATTCGTCTTTGGACAACCAACAATTTGGCAATACCAAATGTAAGCGGAATCTTCTCCTTCAGCGTGAGTCCGACCGATTCAAGGATTTGGATCAATTCTTCGGTAGAGTGAAATCGTTCGACCGTCCTCGCCAAATATGAATACGCCTCCCGGTCCCGTGAAATCAGCGCGCCAAGTGGAGTAAGCACTCGCCGCATGTACCACTGGAAAAGTGAGTCGATCACCCTTGAACGATCCGGTGTGAATTCCAGGATAGCCCCGAGTCCTCCTGGTTTCAAAGTCCGGCACAACTCTGACAACCCGCGGGACAAGTCTGAAAAATTCCTGATTCCAAAAGCAACCATAAACCGGTCAAAGTGGGCATCCGGAAACGGGAGAGCCTCTGCCGATCCTTGCACGAGTGAAAATCGTTCCGGTGGAATGAGATCAGCCTTGCCGTCCGCTACGAGCAACATAGACCTCGCGGGATCGAGCAGCACCGTTTGCACTCCGGGAATCGCCCGGTGCATTTCCAGTGCCATGTCACCAGTCCCCGCGCCGCAGTCCAGTACACGCATTCCTGAATGAACCTCCAAGGCACGTATTGCCCGCTTTCTCCAGCGAACGTCGATGCCAAACGACAGCACATGGTTGAGAAGGTCATAGGTTCGCGATATGCGGTTGAACATATTCGCGACATCACGGGTCTGGGCACTCAATGTGAGGTCACAAGCAGATAGGTGCAGAATAACGGAGTGGAGACTAGCAAGCCATCAAAACGGTCCAGGACACCTCCGTGCCCTAGAAGAATGTTGGAAGAGTCTTTCACGCCAAGTTCACGTTTAATCAGCGATTCCAGAAGGTCACCAAACTGACCGAATACTCCAACAATCGTTACTAGGGCGAGTGCGTCGATTAGACGAATTTCTGCCCATTGAAACTGGGCGATCAATACAACCACCAGTGCGGCGCCCATCAAGCCCCCAACGAATCCTTCCACTGTTTTGTTCGGGCTCGCCGCTGGATAGAGTTTTCGTTTGCCAATCTTCCTGCCGACCATGAATGCAAAGACATCGCAGCTCCACGTACTCACGATCAAAGTCAGCAGCGCGCCACTCGGAAGCCAATTCGCGGACGCAGGAATGGAGTCAAGCCGGATCCAAATCGCAAACGGTATTGCAACATACACTAAGTGCATCACAAGTCCGCTGAGCCTTTCCAGCGGCCGCCGGACGGCATTGAAGACTTCGGACAGAAACGCCAACGCGACACTCGAAGCAAGAATCGCTGTTGAAACAGGGTCGGCTCCACGGATCATTGCAAAATCTATTGCAGCCACTAAGGGCGCGGCGACACCAAACGGGAAGGTGACTGCTCTTGTGTGGCATATAGCCCGCCATTCGAGTAGTGCGGCAAACTGAAGAGCAATGACGAGACCCAAGCACCACCACCCTCCCGCACGGGTACAAGCTACGAGCAGTGGAATTCCAATTGCCGCGACGAGATATCTCGAGGCAAGGGGATTCATCAGTTGTACCGACGCCCGCGAAGACTCTCCTCCGCAGGGGGCCAGCCTGCTTCGTCTACCGCTTCTTCTATGTCGACTTGGCGCGGCTGGTACTGTTTCATCAGGTCTTCATCTGAAAGGAGAAAAATCGAAGAATTATCATCCCTGGCGAGAATTTTTGAGATATCAACAACTTCCGGCGAACCAGCGAAAAGTGACAACAGAGCTTCACCGTATACTCTTGCACTGTCGGGTGTGCGCGGCATCTGAAACTGCCCGTCATAGATGTCAAATAATGCAAATAGTGATCGTTTGCCATAGACTGATTCAGAATCTGAAGCCGCCACTTGTTTATACCACTTGGCAACTGAGTCAATCGGCTCGCAGTTCTCAAGCAGTCCCTTTTCAGCGCGAAGAAACAACTCTCGTTGCGCGTGGTCAGGAAGCGGAATTGGCTCAAGGCTCAGCGCTACACGCGCCTCATTTGCTGCCTCGACCGGAACCGTGTCTGCATCGACGATAGCTCGATAGAAATCCAGTGCCTGGTTCTGCAGAATCGAGTCCTCACTTGCGGACAGCGTACGGGCAAGAAAGAGATTTGATTTCCAATACACTTGCGGAGAAATGGGAGCAGCGGCCGCTCGTGCGTAGTACGTCATCGCACTATCGTGCAGTCCGAGTGTAAACTCATAAAACTCGGCGGCGCGAAGATACGCAAGTTGAAGCTGCCTGCGCAAACTCATCAACCGTCCTTCCATCTGCTGCCGGTTTGTCTCCGCCGGAGGAATTTGGTGTGAAACGGCTTCAGACTTGACAAGCGTATCTCCCTGTTCACCACTGCGGAGAGTGTCGCCCGTTGTAATATTCTCCAACTCATCGAAAGACTTGGTTGAAACAGAATCACCAGCTTGTGCTCGGGCAAGCGAATCTGCCTGTTCAAGTGCCCGAACGATGGAATCTGCAGCCAACATAGCCGGCGTTACACGAGTCGATGTGACTTCAACACCTTGTGTTGAATCGCGAAGAGCCCTACTCTCCGCTGGAACGGCTGCCGAATCATCCAGCACGGGCGAAGTCACAACGGAATCTGTTGCAGCAATCGAATCAATCAGAATATCTGTAGAATTCAACAATGCAGTATTCACTCGCACACTATCTTCAAGATCAGAAACGGCCTGGAATACCGTAAGTCCCCGGCCAAGCTCCGTTGAAGCCGCGCGAGCGGAATCTACGACCTCACGCGCCGATCCAATCGCAACCGAGCTGTCAAACAGACTTTTCGCAACCTTCAAGTCGAAAAGTTGATCCCTATGTAACTTACCGAGTTGCAGAAACGCCTTGCCACGAGCCTCGCCGTTGGGCAATTTAGTAATGATCTGCTCAAGAATGGTCTTGGCATCATCGACTCGGCCAGTACTCACTGCCAGCGCAGCGATTTCCATATCGATATCAGACTGAAACTGCACAAATTGACCATTATCCTTCAAGCGTCGCAGAGCGCGGTCCGCTTGTTCAAATTCACCAAGTTGGCGATGGCAGCGCGAAACATTCAACTGACAGTCGAATGCGCGGTTGACATCCCGTTGACTTCCGGCGGACTTGGCGTATGCGTCCCTGGCCGCCGAAAACTCTTGTAGTTCAAAGCGGCAAACCGCGAGCTGATAAGTTGCATCCGAAAGTTGTTCGCGCGAGGGTTCCAGCGAGAGAGCAGTTTCAAACTCTTCCGCGGCACGCCTCCATTCGCGCTTTTCTACATAAATTCTTCCGAGTTGAATTCTTAACTCTGCCTTCTCACTCGATTTCTTCAGATTGTTCACGGAAGCTTGCAGTTCTTCAGCGGCTTCATCAAGCCGATCTTGTTCGATGTATGACCGTGCCTTCCAGAGTAAGGCCTGCGGCATATGTTCACTGTTGGGGTACAGAGAAATCAGCTCGCTAAATTTCCTCTCGGCCCGAGTAAAGTCACTCATTCGAAAATAGGAAATCCCCATCAGCAAGAGTGCGTCGTCAATCCACCGGCTTTTTGGATAATACTCAATCAGTTTTGATCCGGTCTCAATGACTTTTCGATATTTCTCCGCCGGAACCCCACTCTGATTTTGGGCGGGCCGCTGGCCTTGCTGCGCCCTTTGACCGGCACCCCTTTCCGATTGCGGACGCGATCTTTCGGTTTCACGTTGACTGAACTCGCGCTCAGCTTCATTGAACTTCCTCTTTACATTGTAATACGTATTGTAGTAGGCGCAGCCTCCGAGACAGCTGAACAACACAATTACAGCGGCAAATCGAACGAGACGAAGGAAAAGCATTCTCTGCCCTAGTTAGTTCTTTTCTGCAACGGTTTGCCTGGATTCAAAGCGATTTACGATATCCGGCAGATACTCGCCTGCCGCCCCCTTCAGATTAAGTGTGGCATGCCGAGTCAACTCAGTTTCTTCGGGATTGATTTCGATAACAACTGCACCGTTGTCCAGGGCGATGTGTGCGAGGGAAGCTGCCGGATAGACCTGTGCTGAAGTACCGACAGAAAGAAACACCTGACACGTTTCCGCTGCGCTCATGGCTGCATTCAATTCGAACTCTGGGAGCATCTCACCAAACCCCACCACTCCGGGCCGGATTTGTCCACCGCACTGGCACGTGGGCACTGAGGCAGCTGAGACCGGCTCTATGTCAGTTAGTTCCAAACCACATATGACACATCGATTGAGTGATAGATTACCATGCAGCTCGTGAACCCGGGAGTTTCCAGCCTTCTGGTGGAGGCCGTCCACGTTTTGGGTTATCAAAGTGAAACCCGGGCAGACTCGCTCCCATCTGGCAAGCGCAAGGTGAGCTGCGCTGGGTTGAGTGTCTCGAAGCACGTCCCGGCGATGCTGGTACCACTCCCAGACAAGTTTCGGATTGTCAAGAAAGGCATCCATGCTAGCCAGCTCCTCTGGTCTGAACTTCGCCCATAAACCCTGCGGACCCCGGAATGTGGCCAAACCTGATTCTGCCGATATCCCAGCGCCAGTCAAAACAACTATAAACTCATTATTATTAATAATTTCTATTGCTCGGTCGACACACCTGGGAGTATTTTTTTCGCTT
>CAZVXJ010000147.1:0-8061 GCA_964631675.1 uncultured Alphaproteobacteria bacterium | reverse complement strand
CAGAGTTCCGTATCACTCAATAGCGTCGCGCCGAACGACTGGCGAACATGAGCGACGAATTCCTGCTCAAATGCGACGAGTGATTTCCCGGTAAGACGCAGAAATGAACTTTCAAAATCTTCTCCACCCCTTACGGCGTGCACCAGATTCGAAATCCCCGGCCAACCATATGTTGCATGCAAGAGCTGTACCGCAATAACTGACTCCGCATAGCCCAATCGCGCGAAATTTTCCGGCATGCTGAGCAGCATTTCTATTTGAGAAAACCCAAGCAGATTTCCGCCGGCCACGGCACGGGAAACACTGGTCTGGTCCAGGTAGTCCAACTGACCGGCACCCAGCTGCGCCACGCCTTCATTAAACCATCGAGGGAAATTGGCCTGCCTAGTCCCTGTCTCCAGCAGCAAATGTGCATATTCGTGCACAGCGGTCTGCGGAAGTGGACCGTAGGGAAGACCGAATCTAGGTGACTTAAGAACTGCCGTCCCTCGACCGGGGTAGGCAATGCCATTGGCCCAGAGCGGCGCACCGGCAGTGACCCGTTGCCATTCCTGTTGGGTGGGCGTAATCACAAACGCCACCGTATCAGCGAGCTGCAGCCCGAGATTGCGCTCGACAATTGGCAGCCGAGCATTCAACTCCTCTCGAAAGTTCTCGACCACCTCCGAGTCTTCGGGGCAGTAGATCACTCGAAATCTCGACCACTCCTGCCGCAGATAGTCCCGCTCTCGTGACTGAGAATACACAGTCGTGGCGGCCAGGAGGAGTATGCAGAAAAACAGGAAGCGAAGCGCTGTGCGGCTAATCATGCAACGGCTACCGGATCTACATCGACTTCCAAAGCTACTCCGGGCTCGCGAGGTGATTGACTGTATTCGGTCAACATCTGTTTCACCGCTTCGCGCAGCCGGACGCCCGACGGATCCAAGTCACGGTGCGTCCGAAGGATCATTTGGAATCGAAACTTGTTCTCGACTTTCAGAATAACAGCCGGAGCAGGGCCGAGAATTTCCAGGCCGCCAGTGGTGGCAAGTTTCCGGCGGAGTCTGAGCAGAAGTTTGATGCCGGATGATTCGTCCTTCGCAACAGAACGGATCAATATCAATTTGGTAAATGGGGGAAATCCGGCGATTCGTCGTGCTTCAAGTTCGCGCTCGGCGAAGGACCGCCAATTCCCCGAAACGGCCGTTTGAATTGCCGGGTGGTCCGGCACGGAAGTCTGAATTACAACTCGTCCACGGCGTTCTCTACGCCCAGCTCTTCCCGCCAGCTGTACAGCAAGACTTGCGCCGCGTTCCGTCGAACGAAAGTCGGGAAAGAAAAACTCGGCATCCGCGCGCACAATTGCCGCTAATTCCACTCCGGGAAAATCCAGCCCCTTCGCAATCATTTGTGTGCCGATCAGCACATCGTAATCGCCTTTTGCAAATGCGCTGACCATTCGGCCATGCTCGCCCTGACGGGCCGCAGTGTCAGAGTCCATGCGCAGGACTCGCGCATGAGGGAAGCGCTCACAAAACTCGTCTTCCAATCGTTGCGTACCAAGGCCCTGCTGTGTGATTTCTGACAATCCGCATTCGGGACACCTTGCCGGTACGGCATCTCGGTGGTCGCAATAGTGGCAGCGCAGGGAATTGCCCTTTCGGTGATACGTCAGACTGACGCTGCAGTTGGGACACATGAATAGATGTCCGCAGCATCTGCAGATCAGAAATGGCGAATATCCGCGCCGATTCTGCAAGAGAATTACCTGCCTGCCGGAAGCCAGGACTCTCTCGATGCTTTCGATGAGTTCAGGCGTGAGAGCGGAAGTCTCGCGCGGCGTTGCCTTCTGTCCGTGCGATGCGCCTACTGAGGCAGCGCGCTCCGATTGTGCGTCAACTTTGTCTCGCTCTGCCCTGGTTGAAAGAACTTCAACTTGGGGCATAAGCGCGCCACCCACTCGCTCTGGCAATTCAAGAAATTTGTATTTGCCTTGCAAAGCGAGGAACGTAGATTCCATGGAAGGAGTCGCACTGCCCAGGACTGCGACAGCGCCTTCCATGCGGGCTCGCATGAGGGCTGCATCGCGCGCATGATAGCGAGGATTGGTTTCAGTCTGCTTGAAACTTGTTTCCTGCTCCTCGTCTATCACAACAAGTCCGAGTCTGGCAAGTGGTGCAAATACCGCCGACCTCGCACCAATCACTACCGGATACTTGCCTTCACTGATTCGTTTCCAGAGATCATAGCGCACAGAAGGACTTTGCGCGCTGTGCTGGATGGCCACCCGATCCCCGAATGCGCGAAAGAATCTTCCCCAGACAAACGGAGTCAATGCGATCTCAGGAAGTAAAACTAATGCAGTCCGACCGAGCTCAAGTGTTCGCCGAATAGCCTCAATGTAGACCTGAGTCTTGCCTGAACCGGTAACTCCGTACAGCAAGTATACACCCCGGTCACCGGTTACGATGGAAGCAGAGATCGCAGCAACCGCACTCTTTTGATGGACTGTCAGATTGGAAGGTTCACTTGTGTCTGGGATATCCTCGTTAGCGGGATCCCAGCGGTTTGCCTCCTCCATTCTAACGTCAATCCACTTCAACTCGATTAGTTTCGATAGTGCAGATCGTCTGGTTGCCGTTGCTCCTTTAAGTAAATCTGATCGTGAGCACCCGTCTGAACCGTGGCTGTAGAGTTCGCGGAGGATTTGCTGCTGGTGAATACTTCGGAGCCCCGTAAACAACGTCGTATCGTATTTTGAAAGAGCTTCATCACTGAGCGTCAATACTGCTTCAAATCGAGTTTTCACGCTGGGTGGCCGCAATATGGGCCGGTAATCAATTAGCCCGAGTTTCCGGAGCCGCCTGATTTCAGGCGAAGCGGACTGCAGATGAAATCTCCGCCGTAAAGCCTCGGTAGTCAACGGTGCCTTTGCAAGTGCAATAAGAAGGTCATTGGCGGGGCCTTCGACACCCAGTTCTACGTCGTCACGGGCATCTCGATTTCCACTCAGTACCCAAAACCGCCTCTCATCCAACGAGATTCCTGCTGGTAGGGCCGACTTCAGGACGTCGCCCCAGCCGCAAAGATAATAGTCAGCCATCCAACGCGTGAACTTCAGCATTTCCTCCGAGAATGCCGGTGTGTCATCGAGCAAGTGCTCGATGCTCTTTGTCGCACGTTCACTTACGTCATCAGACACGCCTGCAACAAATCCGGTGAGTCGTCGTGAACCGAACGGAACAAGCACGCGCATTCCCGGCCTGCATTGCAACGCCAAAGACGCCGGAATCCGGTATGAAAAGATTTGGTCCACTCCCGGCACGACGACTTCAGCGGTCAATGCCGCGGCAGCCTCCGCAATCGGGATCAGGCCGGTTTTCGAAATGCCAGCCGTACCGGGACTCCTTCAAAACCGTATTGCTCGCGCAACTTACGCTCCAGAAACTTGCGGTACGAGGCAGCCATAAACTCCGGATTCCTTAACCAGAATGCAAACAGCGGAGGTTCTGTGGTGGGCTGGGTCACGTAGTGGATCCGCAGGTCTCGTCCACGATAGGTAGGCGGTGGAGTCGTGTTCATTATCTCTTCTAGCCAGCGATTCAACTCAGGTGTAGATATTCGCTTTTGCCGCTCCTCATATGTACGGAGTATGACGTCAAGCACCTTGTGTACGCGTAGCTTCTCCTTGCTGGAAATGAAAATCAGCGGAATGTAGGACATGCTTGCGATCTTGCCCATGATGTCCTTCTGCTTTTTGTCCGCAGTGCGAGAGTCTTTTTCGACTAAGTCCCATTTGTTGACTACGAGAACTACGGCCTTACCCAGAGCGACAGCCTCTTCAAGTACATTGATGTCCTGTGAGACCATTCCATCGACAGCGTCCATCATCACGACGGCAACATCGCACTCTTCCAATGCTTTACGCGTTCGAACGGTTGTATAGAACTCCACCGCTTCGGCTACTTTTGTGTTTCTACGGAGACCGGCAGTATCTACCAGAGTGAGCTTTTGTTTGTAATAAGTGATCTCACTATCGATAGCATCGCGAGTCGTCCCAGCCAGATCTGATACGACGTGGCGATTTGATCCAACCAGTGCATTGACAAATGACGACTTTCCCACATTCGGTCGGCCCACCACAGCAATCAGCGGTCGTGCACGACCTGATGGCTCAGCCTCCGCCGCCGGAAGTTTACTCCATACTGTTGCCATCATCTCCGCGACTCCGCGGCCTCCGGCCGAGCTGACGGGAATGGGCTCGCCCATTCCCAGCGAGAAGAACTCGCCGACATCAACGTCCTGCTTCGGACCGTCCACCTTGTTTACAACCAGTGTAACCGGGCGATCACCGCGTTTGAGCATCTTCGCAATCTCGAGGTCCAAGTCTGTGGGTCCGACATGACCATCTGTAACGAACAGTACT
Organism: uncultured Alphaproteobacteria bacterium; assembly: GCA_964631675.1. Lineage (GTDB taxonomy): Bacteria > Electryoneota > RPQS01 > RPQS01 > RPQS01 > CAZVXJ01. The sequence goes on along the minus strand of CAZVXJ010000147.1, from coordinate 3,653 downwards.
ATATCGCATTCTTCAAGGGCGAATTTGACCTGCTCTCGGATTGCAGTCTCGTAGTAATCGTCCGACTTGGGCACCCATCCGCCAGTATCCATGATCAGCGCCGAGCGCCCATCAAATTCACCGACAGCGACATGGCGATCACGCGTGACTCCAGGTTCCGGAGATGTGATTGCTTTTTGAGAGCGCGTCAAACGATTGAAAAGTGTTGACTTTCCGACATTGGGTCTACCGACGATTGCAATAACTGGTAATTTCATTTTCTTAAACTAGACAAATAGAGGTTCTCAATAGCCTTGGGCGCCGATACCCTGATCTGGAATGTTCTGTCCCTGTTTTTTGCGCAAGACTAACTTCGGCTCACTTCACAAAACGAACCGTTTGCGACTCAGCCACACCTGCCGCGATCATCCGGATCATGTACGCGCCTGCGGCATAATTCGAGAAATCCAATTGAATCTCCGAACTCGAAGTGTCGCCTGGGCGAAGGACACGTTCAAACAATCTCCTGCCAAGCATGTCATGCGCTGATAGTAATGCGTCAGAGTCTCGAATCCTCCCAAGTAATTCATGATTGACCCGAACGGTCAAGACTGGATTAAATGGATTTGGATAGCAAGTCAAGAGCTGAAAGGACCGAATCACGGGAGGCGGAAAATCGGCCAACAATTCTGTTTCCTGCACAACAAAGTCCATAACAACCGGAAGGTGATCCGATGCTAGATGCAGTGCATCCGCCACGCTGTCCGGTACTGCTAAGTTGTTACCATAATTAACCGACTGATTGAAATGCAATCCATCATTCCCATGCGCATGATACGTTTGCGGAAGTGCATACATGGCCTGCTCATCCATCCATGCCGCAGAGACCAATATGAAATCGAATCTGTCGTCGAGCCCGCCTGTGGCACCGCCATCTCCGAGATCATCTGAACGCGGAGACTGCGTATGTATCGGAGCAAATCCGGCTGAGTTATTCCACTCGCCCGGCATGTCGATTGGATCGAAGAGCTGCCCATTGATATTGGGAGTCGGGCTGAGCAGTACCTGATACCCGGGTTCAGAGGCGCCGTAGAAATTACAATCACCCATAAACATAAAATGTGAACCAGGAGGATGCAAGTCAAGTTGTTGCCTGAGTGTCACACACTCGACGCGACGCCGTTCTTCATTGTCGGCGCCCTGGCTCGCTTTCAGGTGAGCGGAGTAAAAATAAATTCTCTCCGTGGAATCATAATTAATCGACTCAAATACGTACTCCTGAATATCACGCAAACTGGTATGAATTGCTCGCTGGGAGATGAACCTCACCTTGGACGTTCTGTAGAAGAAAGCATTGTCTGTATCCGGCCCATTCATGAACTGGGCTGAAGCCCAATCGTCATTGATGGTCAAATAAGCAAAGGACAGCAGTACATCAACAGCTTCTTCCGAAATGATTTCCTGCATGCATGCCACGTCGGGCGCGACGGAGCGGACGATTCGGCGAAACTCATCTGTACGGCTCATGTCCTGAGTGCCGCGAAAGTTCAAAGCATTGTACGTCATTACGCGCAGCGTATCCGCGGCAAAAAGAGGTGTTGCCGCGTAAATGCCGAGCAGGAGAAGAACTCTAAAAGAGGAAATCATGGATAACCTACTTCAGCAGGGTTATGCGAGTAACAACGTGTTCACTTGCTCCGTTCAATTCTACAAAATAAACGCCTGTGGCCATTTCAGAACCATTCAATCTAAAGGATCCACGTGGATTCTCCACTGCTCCGGAATGGATAACACGCACCAATCGCCCTGTCACGTCATACAGATTGATTTCGAGCGGCCCGGGCTTGGACAGGTTATAGAGAATCTCCGCGCTTGAATTGAACGGATTCGGATAGACGCTAAGCAACTCCATCCGGTTTGCCACCGAGCCGTGGTTTGCAGACTGACTGGCAGTGACCTCGAATTCCCAAACTCGACGCGCAATCAACTCACCATCCCATGCAATTGCTTCAATCCGCTCCGGTCCAGCAAGCTCGAAGGTAATCAACACCGAAGTTCCCGTTGAGATTGGCGAGCCGTTTCTAACCCAACTTACTTCAACGTTCTCACCATCGGGATCCACGGCCGTAACTTCAAACTGGATCGGTTGTGCAACGATGGTGTCCAAGTCGCCCGGTGAAACAGATGTAAAGACCGGCGCACGATTGAGTTCCAACTCCGCCAAGTTAAGCGTGTACATTGAGCGTCCGTACGTCGCTGCAGTCAGCTGCCTCGTCGGGGAGTGTAATACTAGGTCAATCACGGGCACGCGCGGCAATTCCTCGCCTAGTGCCTCCCAATGTTCGCCATAGTCAGGTGATACGTATGCGCCAAAATCTGAAGCGCAATAAACTCTTCCGACGACCAAAGGATCAATCACCGCCTTGTTAAGCGGTCCCTCAGGCAGGCCATCGCTCACCGCTCGCCATGTGCGTCCAAAATTTTCGCTCTTAAAAATGTGTGCATTGCTCTCTGCGTTGCGAAATCCTGAGATCGTCACGTAAACAGAGGACGTATCGTATTCATCCGGCGCGATACTGGTTATCCAGCGATTCGGCAAACCCGCTGACCGGTTGGTCCAGTTTGCGCCGTTGTTCGTGCTGACCCAGACGTTCGCATCGTCGGTACCGGCATAGAGGACTTGAGGATTCAGGCGAGAAACCGCGATCGTTGTGATCGTGCCAAAGGTCAGATTTCCGGCACCGCCGCCGTCAGTTAGGTCGCCGCTGATCGGATTCCACTCATCCCCGGAATTGGTTGTGCGATAAACTCGCTCCGTTCCGAAGTAAAGTGTCTGCGGATTCGCCGGTGACAGGGCGAGCGGAGTGGACCAATTTCGCCGTTCATCGTCGTTGATGCCGTTCATAATGCCGAAAAAGTTGTTGCCTCCATCATCTGAGCGGCTGAGCCAACCCCACTGATATTCGGCCCATATCTGGTCGGAGTTCGTCGGATTCACCAGCACATAGAATCCATCACCGCCGAGAATTTCATGCCAATCGTCATCCGCTCCTGTCAACGTTCGCATGGTCCCGTTGTCCTGTGTTCCACCATATCGGCGCGATGGCTGTTGGTAGTCTACAGTTGCCGCATAGAATTGGTTTATGGGCAGACCGGGAACAAAGGTGTACGAATTCCCGTTATTCGTCGATCGATGGACACCCCCGTCATTTCCCAAGAGCTGTCGCGCAGGGTTAGACGGCGAGATCCACATCGCATGATGGTCAACATGCACATTCAGTCCAACCTGGAGCCAATTCTGCCCTCCATCGGTCGACCTGAATAAAGTCTGACCGAGGGCAAAAACATGATTGGGGTTGTCCGGCCGAACTCTGATGTTGCCGAAGTACCAGCCAAAATTGCTATACATCCCGTCCAATGCTCCGTCATTCACTCTCCCCCAATTCTCACCGCCGTCAGTGCTTTTGTAGACTCCGGCAAAGTAACCGGGATCGTCGGCATAGATTGCGTAAAGTATGTTTGGATCGGACTGACTGATGGCCAGACCGATGCGGCCCACATTCTGCGCTTGCGGAGGCAAACCGCTCGTTAGTCGCACCCAGTTGTTGCCGCCGTTCGTACTCTTGTAGATTCCGCTTCCGCGGCCTCCGGCACGACGAGTCTCAACCGTGCGG
>CAZVXJ010000146.1:0-8127 GCA_964631675.1 uncultured Alphaproteobacteria bacterium | reverse complement strand
CGCGCTACGAGACTTTGAACGGAACTTCGGAAAACCGATTAGTTTGGTCCTGGTTCTGTCTCGGTGATGTTTACGAATTCTGGGCGAAGGATGAGTTCACCGAGGCAGATCTGCGTGGCGCTCTATTGGTTAAAGCCAGGGAATCCTACAACCGAGCCCTTGAGTTGGGTGAGGTACGAGGCATGACCCGGGAGGATCTGTCCGAAATTCATGCTCGAGTGTCAGGACTGCCAGCAAGCGGATAAGATGTTCATAACCAATTTTCAGAAGTTACGGCAGTTCGCTCCGTTGACATTCCAGAGGAAAAGGGCTATCTTCTTAGGTTCCACCCCATATCTTTGATGCAAATTCGACTGATTGTAACTTTATGTCTTACCAAGTTTTAGCCAGGAAGTACCGACCGAAGTCATTCTCTGAAGTCGTTGGACAGGAGCATGTGACGAGGACGCTCAAGAATGCACTTAAACAGGGCCGGCTGGCTCATGCGTTTTTGTTTACGGGGCCCCGAGGCGTTGGTAAGACGTCGACTGCGAGAATTCTCGCCCGCGCCGTGAATTGTCCGAATGTAGACCTACAGGGTGATGCCGAGCCTTGCAATATTTGTGAGACCTGTCAAGCTCTACTGGAAGACCGCGAATTGGACGTCATCGAGATGGATGCGGCCTCGCGTACCGGTGTGGACGACATGCGCGATCTTATTGATTCTTCTCGACTGATGCCGGTTGCCGGACGAAAGAAAATATACATTATTGACGAAGTTCACATGTTGTCAAAAAGTGCGTTCAATGCATTCTTGAAGACACTCGAAGAGCCACCCTCGCATGTGATTTTTATTCTTGCAACCACTGATGTGCAAAAGGTACCCGCAACGATTCGCTCGCGTGTGCAGCGGTACGACTTTCGTCCGCTGGGACCGGCGGATATCGCGCCGCACTTACGGACTATTTGTGGCCTCGAAGGATTCCCATCTGATGATGAGTCGCTATGGACGATTGCACGTAAGGCTGAGGGATCCTTGCGTGACGCAGAGGGACTACTCGACCAAGTTGTGGCCTTCTCCGGTGGGCGAGCCACGATTGAAGAAACACGGGAAGTCTTGGGTGTTCTCCCTCGAGATTTGCTTCACCGGACTACCGAGATCATTGCTGCACAGGATATTTCACAGGTTCCGGCGTTTCTGGAATCGATTCATCAGCGCGGAATCGATTACACAGAATTCCTGCGCGAACTTCAGGCCTATTGGACGGACCTGATCTTCGTAATCGAGAACATTCCACTGTCAGGAGCCAGTTCCGATGACCTTGAGCGGATGCGAACGGTGTCGGGATCGCTGACCATTGAAGATCTGTTTCGCCTTGTCAGACTTGCCGAAGGACTGGAAGACTCGATCAAGTGGTCCACTTTGCCGCGCGCGCGCTTTGAAGTTGCAATACTGCGCTGGGTCTCGCTGGATCGCATGGTATCAATTAAGGAATTGCTTGACGAGTTCAGGGGCGAGATGGCCGCACCGGTGCAGCGAAGCGCCAAGCCAGCGAATTCTGATTCGATTGCTCAGTCTCCGGTTGCTCAAACTTCTCCAACGACCCAGCCATTAGTCTCGAGTCCCCCTCCCGTCTCCCGGAAAGAGTCGCCATCGAGTGAAGAGTCGAAGGGCGAAGTCAGCGGTGCTAATGGTTCGAGCAAAGCAGCCACGGTTGAATTGGTGCGGGAATTGTGGCCTCAAGCAACGTCAGCACTCAAGAAGATGTCACATGGAGCAGGGACTGCCGCTGAGTCTGAATGGGAGGTGCTTGCACTGGACGGCGCGAAACTGACGATTCGATGCAACAACGCCAGTGAGTTCGCGCAGACAACCATGAAGCAGAGTTTTCCGATCCTGAAGACTATCTTGAAGGAGCTGACAGGGAAAGACCTCTTGCTCTTGCCCGCGCCTCCTCCAGAAGACTTGCGGGAGACTACCAATGCGGCCGCCCCGGCGCGGAAGTTGCCGACGGCGACCACGACCGGAGACGTGTATTTTGACTTTATGGACCGAATCGGCGGCGTTGAAGTCGACCCCGGCGCGGTGAAGGACAGGAAGTAAGCGATGGATGTTTCGCGATTCGCGCCCTCACTGGAGCGATTGGTAGATGAGATCGCAAAACTACCGGGTCTCGGGCGCAAGTCCGCAGCGCGCCTCGCGCTGCATATTCTCCGGCAAACTCCCGAGAGTGCAAACAATCTTGCACAGGCGATCATAGATGTAAAGAGCCGGATCAGATTGTGCATTCAGTGCTCAAATTTTACGGAAGACGAGGTTTGTTCTATTTGCACGGACACGAAGCGCGATCACAGCCTTGTCTGTGTGGTGGAGACCCCCGGGGATGTGCTCAGACTTGAAAAGACTGGTAGCTTTCGGGGAGTATATCACGTGCTTGGAGGCACGCTTTCCCCTCTGGACGGTATCGGACCCGACATGCTGCGTGTAAATGAACTGTACACAAGAGTCGCGAACGGTAACATAAAAGAGGTCATACTCGCGACGAATGCCAACACCGAGGGCGATGCTACAGCACTCTATCTTGCGGAGCACTTGAAGGCAAAGGGTGTTTCTGTTTCGCGCCTTGCGCGCGGAGTTCCGATCGGATCTGAACTCGAGCATGTGGACGAAGTGACGCTTGCCAGTGCTATGCAGGCAAGAGTGAGAGTACCATGATTCCCGGATTGAGTTTAGCTAACCAGCTTACGCTTTCACGACTTGCGCTCGGCCCGCTTTTTCTTGTCGTGTACCTGACCGGCTGGAAGTATGCAATTGAAGCAGCATTTCTTGTGGCGGTGATTATCGAGGCGACCGATGTCCTTGACGGTGCGGTGGCACGATCACGCAAACAAGTCTCGGATGTCGGGAAGTTGCTTGATCCCATGAGCGACACCATCTCGCGATTGTCCTACTATATTGGATTTCTGGTGATGGGACTGGCGGCGGCATGGATGATTGCGATCATGGTGTACCGTGATGTAGTCGTGGCATACTTGCGCGTCTTTTCTGCTCTGACTGGCACAGCGATGGGAAGGCGCACGTCGGGTAAATGGAAGGGCATCCTGCAGGGCGCCACTGCACTGTGCGTGCTGGGGCTGCAGATTGTAGATACACATCTGGTAGCCGTACCCTATTTGAAGAGCATCGTGTTTTGGATGCTCGTAGGCGTCACCGGATACACGGGATTCACCTTGATTGAGTACTTGGTGGGCAACAAGAAATTACTGAAAGAGATCCACCATCGCGGGCGTGCTGAACATGCTGACCTGTTTCCCTCCTCGGTGGATGCAGATTCTGAGGCGGAAACCCCGGTAGAAGGCGTTCGAACAAACACCTCAGCCACCGGTCACAAGACTGCCTCTTCGTCTTGAAACGGCTTTCTTTTCCGGCTTGGGCGGCTGTGACGGTGTTTGGATCGGGGCACTCCCCAATTGCACCGGCCACTGTTGCTTCTGCGGTAACCTGTGTTGTGCTTTGGTTTGCGTCTCCCTTGCTCGCCTGGCCTTGGGCTCTGCTGCTGATTCCAGTTTCCTATTTTGCCGTAAGACTCAGCGATCATGCGATTGGGGCGTTCGCAATCGTGACCGATGAACGTTTCGCCTCCGTGCGAAGACCGAATCCTTCAGATGGGGATCCAGACCAAGTTGTCATTGACGAGTTTTGCGGTCAGTGGATTACGCTGCTCGCAGTTCCGCATACTGTTTCCGCCTTCATAGTCGCATTTCTGGTGTTCCGAGCGCTCGATATTTTTAAGCCGTTCGGGATCAGCAAAGTTCAGGATGCGCACGGAGGCTGGGGTATCATGCTCGACGATCTGCTGGCCGGCGGCCTTGGCGCTGTGCTGCTGTTTGCTCTTTCTCTTTTTGGCGCGGATCTGCTACCTGCGTGGTACTCGGGGAAGTGAGACAGGATCCAATTCAGGCTGATCACTTGGTTTTATCAGAAGAAACAGTCACAAGTGAGATCATCACCATCGGTGACGAGATTCTGCGAGGCGAGGTTGTAAATTCTAATGCAGCGATCATCGGCGCTGCGCTGTCGCAAGTGGGGATGCCGCCCAGGCATGTGCAGGTTATTGCCGACTCCAGAGATGAGATCAAGCTCGGTCTTGGGCTTGCAACCAGCAGATCCTCAGTGGCTATACTGACCGGAGGGCTGGGCCCCACCCCGGATGATTTGACACTTGATGCAGTGGCCGAGTATTTTGGCCTCGATGTTCTGGAAGACAAAGAACTTCTGCGGCATGTGGAGTCCTTTTTCGAGACTCGCGGAATCAAAATGTCGGATACATCGCGTAATCAGGCTCGGTTTCCAGTAGGCGCCGACAAAATCCCTAACTCAATCGGAACAGCTACCGGTATTCAGGTCGCACGCAAAGGCAGGTATGTCTTTGTGCTTCCCGGCGTGCAGGCAGAAATGAAACTGATGTTGAGCGAGACCGTCATTCCGCGAATTCGTGCGGCATTTCCAGAAGCCAGGGTCATTACGAAGACGCTTAGGCTTGCCGATATTGGCGAATCCCAATTGCTCAAGAAGTTGGGCGATGTTTCAGAATTGCATTCGGTAACAGGGATCGCTTTTTTGCCACATCATGGATTGCTTGATTTGCGCATCACGGCTAAGTCGAAGGACAACAATGAGGCGCTGATGCAAATTGCTACGACAGAGCAGAGAATTCGCGACATGGCCGAGGCTCATATTTATTCTGTTGGGGATACGCCCATTGCCGAAGTCATTGGGAACGTGCTGGTGAATCGTGGACAAAGACTGGCTATCGCCGAAAGTTGTACTGGTGGACTGCTGATGCAGCGACTGACGGAAATCGCAGGCGCTTCACGCTGGTTTGAACGGGGCTGGGTGACCTACTCCAATGACGCGAAATCCATCGAGGTTGGAGTGAACCCTGCTTCCGTTAGCGAGCACGGAGCAGTTTCGGAGATTGTTGCGCGCGAGTTGGCCGAAGGGGCACGTAAAAAGGCAAAGGCAAACTGGTCTGTTTCGATCACCGGAATTGCCGGACCAGACGGCGGTACTTCTGAAAAACCCGTGGGAACGGTTTGGATTGCTGTTAGTTCGAATAGTGGAACGTCCACTCGCAGGTACCAATTGGGCGGGGGCCGCGAACTCATACGACTGCGCGCAGTGCATAGTGCCATGTACATGCTGTGGCGCGCGCTGATGGACTCGCCGCCAGATATGGCCGCATACCCGAACGGCGAGTAAAATCCGTGCGTTTGTTTGTTGCCATTGATGTACCGTCAGAGTGGAAGCGGCTCCTTGGCGAAGTACAAAGTTCTATCGGGTGGCTCGGCAAGGGAGTGAAGTGGGTTTCGGCGGAAACCATGCATCTCACGTTGAAGTTCATTGGTGAAACGGACGAATCAGTCCTCCCCGCTCTGACGCGGACACTCAATGAATGCGGGCATCGGTTTGACCCGTTTGTCATGCAGCTTCGCGGCACCGGCGTGTTTCCCAATCGAAACAAACCTCGAGTTTTCTGGGCAGGTCTAAAGACGGATGGCACATTGATGGATCTGCAGCAGTCCATTGATGACAAGACGGCTGAACTGGGTTTCGAGTCTGACGCGAATCCCTTCAAACCACATTTGACTCTTGCCCGAATCAAGGAGCCTATTGGCAAGGAGCGCATTACAGACGCGTTCCTCAACTACAAGATTGAGAGCGAACCGATAACGGTCAATCGCGTGGCACTTGTGCGCAGTTTTCTGCAGCCGGACGGAGCGCGATATGAGGAAGTTGGAGAATTCCACCTGGGCAAGACTGAATTAGCCGCTCCCGCAGGGTCGGCGTCATTAAACTAAGCACATTTTCCCATGGCCAGACAAATTCAGTATATCGAGATTATGTCTCCGGTCGACAAGGTTTGGAATCTACTTGTGGATCCCAAGGAGTTTGCTTTCTGGGCACCGAATGTGCGCGACCTTGAGATAACCCCGGCCGGCACTATTGCGTTGGACGCTACCCGGCATTTTCGATTGGATCTTTCCGGGAAGATTGAGACGCTTGACATGCGCGTCACCCACTTTACTGACGGGGAGAGTTTTGCGGAAACGCCGGTGGGTGGATCGATGAAATTACACGAAAAAGTGAAGAGCATGAAAGTAGTCTATCGTGTCGAACCTGTGGATGCCAAGACGTGCACGCTTCGGTTTACGCTGGATTATGAAATGCAGGGTTTCCTGAACAAGATGCTCGAAACAATGGTGATGGGCGCCTTCACCGCCAACCTCAAACTATGGCTCGAGCGGCTTAAGACTTACGCCGAAACGGGAAGGCCGGTTTAGTTAGACGATTCGGAGAGGCATGACCAACTTGAGAAAAGTTTCAACTTTACATAGAGGATCAGGCAATGGATAAGGAAAAACTAAAAAATCTCGATATCACACTGCAGCAGATCGACAAGCAGTACGGCAAAGGATCGATCATGCGATTGGGTGACAGCGGGCCGATTCAGCCGGTGGATGTCATTCCAACCGGAGCCTTGTCTCTGGATTGGGCACTTGGGGTTGGCGGTGTACCACGTGGGCGTGTCATCGAAATTTATGGACCCGAATCATCGGGCAAGACGACTCTGGCTCTGACGATTATCGCGAATGCGCAAAAGTCCGGGGGCCTTGCCTCGATTATAGATGCCGAGCACGCGCTTGATCCAAACTATGCCAAGGCGCTTGGCGTGGACATTGATCAGTTACTTGTCAGCCAGCCCGATACCGGTGAGCAGGCGTTGGAAATCGCCGAGATGCTCATCCGGTCCGGTTCGCTGGATGTGGTCGTGATTGACTCGGTTGCAGCCCTTGTGCCCAAGGCGGAAATCGAGGGCGAAATGGGTGACTCACTTCCCGGTTTGCAGGCAAGACTAATGAGTCAGGCTCTGAGAAAGCTTACAGCAGTGGTCGCACGCTCCAATACCTGTCTGATTTTCATCAATCAGTTGCGCATGAAGATCGGCGTGATGTTCGGCAGCCCCGAGACTACGACGGGAGGCAATGCTCTCAAATTCTACAGTACGATCCGGATGGATATCAGACGTGTGCAATCCATCAAGGATGGTGACAAAGTGGTTGGAAACCGAACCCGTGTCAAGGTCGTTAAGAACAAGGTAGCAGCCCCGTTCCGGGAATCGGAATTTGATATTATTTACGGCAGAGGGATCGATCGTGTCGGCGATGTGCTCGATTTGGCCGCCACAGTCGGAGTTGTTACCAAGAGCGGCACCTGGTACAGTTACAACGAGGATCGACTTGGCCAAGGGCGCGACCGTGTGATTGAGTACCTGAACGACAACCCAACGACATTTGAAAAAGTTGAAACCGGAGTGCGGAAGGAGCTTGGTTTTGCGGGACCCGTGGTCACACCTCCGGCGACCAACGGGCACGAGCCTTCCGAAGTAAAAGGCAAGAAGAAAGCTTCGGTCTGATTTCGGCCGAACGCTGGGGCCAAGGCAAGTCGGGAACATATTCGGCATCTAATCCAGTAATGGCCTCCCGGTCAATCATAACGAGTTTCGTTCTCGTCGCCATATGTGCGGTGAGTTCATTTGCACATGATTTCGTACTTACAACAGGATACGCGAATTCAGGAACGCCAAAGGTTGGCGAGGGTGTCAGCCAGACCAACAAGCCATTCAGGGCCGGGGGCGGGTATTCGTTTGGCGTCAGACTCGATATTCGTCGTCCCGGTGCGGCATTTGAATTTGGTCCAGACTTTCTGTTCTGGAATAATCTGACCGGTGATCCCGATGCCAATGCAAATGCAAGTTACTTTCAGGCGCAGCTCGGAGTGCGCGGTGCGTACAGAACACGCACCGTACCGGCGCTTTACACTGGAGCTGCCGTGGGCTATGCACTTGCCCATGGAGTGAAGCGTGGACGCTGGATTTCAACCGAAGAAACTTTTGACGGTGACTTTCCGGCCGCGGCTGTGTTTGCGGGAGCAAAGACCTCCGCAAGTTCGCGCGGAATTGGATTAGCAGCGGAGTTTTTGTACTCTTTTGGACTGGCAAACGCATCGGGTTTCCGGGCCGTCGGTCCGGCTAACGCGTTCTTGATGCAAATTGGTGTCGTATTCGACGCTCGACTGGGGCCCTC
>CAZVXJ010000145.1:0-8128 GCA_964631675.1 uncultured Alphaproteobacteria bacterium | reverse complement strand
GCGAGATTGTTGTAGCAGATACCCGCAGCTCTCGAGCTCGCGATTTCCGTCGGCATTTTGGCCGCCGCTTCGAGTCCCCGTCGCAGCCAAATCTCACTAAGCGGCCCGTCTCCCAGATTAAACGCATCAACATCCAGACTGATGCACGCATCGTGCACTTCTTCCCATGATCCATAAGTCAAATGGTACTCGTATGCAATTTCGTGAACGGCATAGGCACGGTCAAAGTTCTCTTGCTTTCGGTAACACCAGCCGATTTTTTTCAGACATTTCGCGGCGATTCTATAGTCAAACGGCTGAGACTCATGTGCTTTGAATTGCCGGACTTTCGTCACTGGAATCATCATCATAGCAATACCAGATTCAAGATTGTTTTTCTCGCAATGAAGCAAACCACGAAGATAATGCAGCCAGCTTTCCTCTTTAGAGTTTGCGGCTTCGATGTGCAACATGCTTGCTTCGGCCTGTGAGAGATTGCCTGAAGTGATCTGCGTGAGCAATTCTGTAAGCGACGCCGATGCCGGTGTCAGCATTCCTAGAGGTCGTTCTAAAAATGTCCTGCTTTCGGATTCCATTCTTGGACTGATGTTCAATACACGGTTAAAAAAATGCCGTTGGAGCCGTATCGCCAGGCGATCCGCAACACAGGAACAGCGTGCTTACCGTTGCTACCTTCCGGTCCTGGCGGGGTTGGGCTGCCGTCGCTTGTACGGGGCCCGGCGAGACGAATCCAACGGGCTGAATATATAAACTTTCTGCAATCAGCTGAACGCACCTATCCAAATTGGTAGCTCATGCAGCTGTTTGCCTTCTTACCATCGATTCCTCTGTGGAGCAGAGCGGGATCGAACCGCCGACCCCCACGTTGCGAACGTGGTGCTCTCCCAGCTGAGCTACTGCCCCTAAGCAAAGAGCGTAAAGATACCCATTCAGTGCCGGATTGTCAAGCACAAGGTCCGCCTGGAGTATGACGGGTTCGTTTGAGCGTGGGTCTACAAAACTAATTTATTTCACAATCACTCCAGCTTGCTTTGACTAAATACATTTATTATATTACATCATCCGATGAAACATGGTGATTGGAATGCAACACCATAGATTAACTAAGTTTGCTTCTGTGTGAGACTCCTCGGCAGGAGACTTCAGACATTACCGTAAGCACTCCATTCCAACCTGTTGATTGGAGGTTCGGGATTTAGCTAACCTGTGGACGTCTCACGCACAATTTCATTGTAACATAACGCCGGCAAAGAACTTTATGGAGGCAAGAGTGAGGATTGTATTGAAATCACTAGCGATCGTAGTGGCTGTTCTCGTTATGAATCTGCCCTTGTTCGCAACGTCTGAAGTCTCAAGTGGATTGGTCAACCCGCCTGTTGGTTCGAATCGTACCATTCCAACGTTAGACGACCAGTGTGTCATTACCTTTATCGGTTACACATACGGAAGTTACACAGGCGAGACGTACTGGCCCGGCGGTGGTGGAACTTACCGACTGACTGGATTCTGCTTTGAGAGCAGTTGTACTCCTGGAGTGCCTCTCTGTACCTACTGTACCGACTTAAATCACTCACTGTATACCTCGCCCTATTGCGTCGATATCAATCCGCTTGTTGTTCGTCCTGAATACCCTGAGCAATATCCAGCCCTTGCCTACATAATGACGTGGTATCAGGTGACAAATGACCAAACCGATCGAATAAAGCAATTGGCTGTCTGGAAACTCTCCAATGACACTCGGGACGGATTTCCGAGTATCCCGCTCTATTACATCGATGCAGGTCGCGGATATCCAAGTATTGGCGACACACCGGTGTTTCCGTTTGTAAATACAGCCTACAATACCGATCCTCTGAATAACGATCCGGCGAACGTGCTGGTTCTCGATGCAATCGGTTACGGACCCGATGGCCTCGCAAAGAACGTGATTCTGTGCAACGACCAACTCCTGGTGGCTTATGATCCCGCTCAAATCGAAGACGGTCTCGCTACCGTTCCTGTAACCCTGCAGCTTGTACGTGGGTCCGAAGCTTTGGCAGTAGGAAACACCAGCCTGTCCGGAGTGAGAATTCTCATCACGGTGGACAATGGAGTGCTGAGCGCGGCGGAAGCTTGGACAAATTCCCTAGGACAGGTGTATTTTACGCTTACCCAACCGGTGGGCACGGCTCTCCCGTCAAATCTTCGAGTCTGCACATACGGAACGTGGCCCGAATCTGTGATTCCATGCGATACTCTTGAACCGCATCAACAGCTTCTCGTTCAACAGCAGGCATCCGGTTCGGCATGCAGCCTCTGCGTAAACGCAATCATTCCGCCGGATCAGTTCCTGTCGGCTGAATTGGCCTCCTTCACTGCTGCTGCTACACCATTGGGAATCGAGCTTAACTGGCGTACGGCTTCCGAGCAAAATACAGATCTTTGGGAAGTCGAACGTCGAGTGACCGGTTCCGGAACCTACTCACTCCTTGCTCAAGTTGCTGCGGAAAACAGGTCCACGGGCGCCCACTATCGCTATCTCGATCGTACAGCTGCGGCGGGATCAACCTATGACTACCGCCTGGTTGACGTCGATGTCGGCGGTCACCGAACTACACACGAGCAATTTGTGGTGACAGAAGGGCGGCCGGGCACTGCCAACGGACTTGTATCTGGCTACGAGCTCTTTGATAATTACCCAAACCCATTCAATCCTGAGACTGCGATTCGATTCAACGTTGCTGAAACAGGCTTGGTGAGCTTGAAAGTATACGATTTGAGTGGACATGAAGTTGCATCTCTCTTGGACGGTGAAGTATCTGCCGGCGAGCACAGTGTTACATTTGACGCCGCTGCCCTCCCGTCAGGAATGTACTTCTATGTGCTTAAAGCAAGCTTGTTCACAGCCACCAAGAAGATGGTGCTGATGAAATAATCTGCTCCGGAATCCAATTCCACGAAAGCCCTTCGGCAAAGCCGAAGGGCTTTTTGTGACCCGGCGATCCCCAGTCAACACAAACCAAAACATATAGTTAATATTATCAACAACTTAGTATACAGAATTCACAGCCCTGAGTTCTGGGCTTCGGCCGTCCATGAATTGCCTTTACGTCCAGAAAAGTGTAAATTACCCTCAGTATTCTTCCGCAGGGACTGTTTGTTAGCTTTACCGGAGCAACCATGATTCGCGCCGTCTTCATAGCATCGGTCTTCGTCATCGCGTCGGGGCAGGCTCAATCGCCAACCGCTGAGCAATCGAAGCCATTGCGTTTCCCCTTTGAGTCATCCAACGCTATTGTGAAATTCGACTGCACGCATGTGAATGTGGAGCAGGATGGTCGCTCGATTGAGACCAACCACTGGCGGGTCGCGGTCTTTAATGATCGCGGAATCAGAGAGTATTCACAGGACGTTAGCGTCTACTCCTTAAACTATGACACCGTCGAGGTGGCTTCAGTCAAAGTGCATCTACCGGATGGTCGAACCGTAGAGGTTGACAGCTCTGCAATCAAAGACGTGCCAATGCCCGCTTACGGGAAGTTCTTTCTGCACAACGTGCGTGAAAAGATTATCACGTTTCCGGAACTCGTAGAGGGTGCGGAAATTGAAGTCGTAACGCGATCAATCACACGTGAACCTCCGATGGACGGAGAATTCAATTTTCAAACGTCGTTTGAACATGACGATCCAATCATGACCAAACATGTGGAAATTGTCACACCGGAGGACATGGAGATAAAGTGGAAGGCGCGCAGCGGGGAAATCCCGTACTCCAAGAGTGCCTCCGGCGGCCGCGCCCGCCATGTCTGGACGATGTCGCAAATACCTCAGCTTGTTCCTGAACCGGGGATGCCTCCGGCCCCCGAGGTATACCGCCAATTGCTGGTCTCGACGGTTGACAACTGGGAAACCTGGTCGCACTGGTATGATTCGCTTTCTGCGCCCACAATGGTTGCGGATGATTCCATTCGAGCCGCAGTAAAGGATCTTACAAAAGGTAAGTCGAGAGACGAGCAAATTAAGGCGATTTTCTACTACGTCTCGAATCAGATTCGTTATGTGGAAACTGCATTGACGGGTCGCAAAGCGGGGTACAAGCCGGAGGATGCCTCCGTCACCTACCGCAACAAATATGGCGTGTGCCGGGATAAGGCCGCGCTCATGGTGACGATGCTGCGCGAAGCTGGAATTGAGTCAGACATTGTGCTGATGAACCCTGCATGGAAAATCGATGGGGATATTCCCGTGGACCAATTCAATCATGCCATTGTAGCAGTCCGTGACGGGAAGAACATCACCTATATTGATCCTACGGTCGAGAAAACGAAGGACTATCTTGCCGCAAGTGAGCAGGACAAGGCTGTGCTTGTTTGTGACGACGACGGGGAGCCTCTGCGTTGGACACCGTTGGAGTCCAGTGAAAAAAATCTCTTCGAGATCCGCGCGCATTCTCATATTGACAACGAAGGGTCGTTTCATTCACAGGTCACGATTTCGACCAATGGATTTCCAGACCTGATTTTGCGTAATTGGATGCAGAGTGTGCCGCCAAAGAAACGTGAAGACTCGTTCAAACAGATGATACAGCAATTCTCGCCTCGAGCAGAGCTCGAGTCCATGGAAATGACCGACGCAATGGATTTCAATCAGCCGGTGGAAATCACTCTGACGTTTCATGCGGATGACTACCTCATTCCGGCCGGGGAATTTGCCCTGTTTCAAGTTCCCGGTCAGGCCACTTCATTGGACTTCATTACTCCTTGGCTGTTGCAGGGCTCCGAACTCACGACGCGCCGTTATGACTTAAGGCTTGAGAGTACATTCGCCGTGAGGTCTGAGGAGACGGTTACCTATCCCGAAGGCTACAAGATTCGCAGCCTGCCGGAAAAGGTGGACGAGAATTACGGAGCCTTCAGATTGGCTCGCGAGTTTACAAAGCAGAAAGATAACGCTTTGCAGGTCAAGCGTGTGGTGGACTTTTCTACCTTGGATGTGCCACTTTCCGATTATTCCAAACTTCAGTCGCTTCTGGCTGAGAGCGATCGGCTTGGCCGCGGCAAAGTAGTACTTGTGAAGGGCTGACGACTTCTGCAAGACTGCATTCATACAGTGTTCTGGCGCCTCGCGTCGACAGACTGAAAAGAAGACAGAATCAGTCACAACATCAATCCATGAAAACGCTTATCCTAATTCTCGCAGTACTTGCTGTTTTCTCGGTCTCGGTCGCTCAGCCTTCTGGCCTGGATACGTTGATCGAGCAGGCGGGCACCAAGGCGGAATTCCCTCAGGCATCCGCGATTTCGATTTTTGATCGCACGACGATTCGACTGGGCTCCATGGGCGAGACCTATACGCGGCGCGAGTTTTTGGTAAAGATAGTTGACGAGCGCGCCAAGAGCGAAGAGGGCGATCAATCCATTCGCTTCGACTCAGAGCATGATACGGTAATTGTAGAGGCTGCTCGCACACGGCTTCCCGCAGGGACTTGGATTGAACCCGAGAAAGATGCTTTCACCATTACGTCCGCACCGGAAGTACAATGGGCCTCGGCTTATTCGCAGCTGAAGCAGCAAAACATTTCATTTCCCGGCCTGGATGTCGGTTCAGCGATTCTGTTATCCTATCGCATTGAGCCAAAAGCGGGAGCCGTGAAATCAGAGACACCTCGCGCGGGCGGAATATCGCAATTCGGCGGCACGAATCCGATTTTGCAAAAGAGTCTAACTATCATTGTAGAGCCGGAACGCAAGATCCAGTACGAGGCACAGAACACATCACAGCGTCCGTTCATCGTGTTCGACGGCAAGACAACTACCTACCGTTGGGAGTACTGGAATCTCGAGCAGATCATCACTGAGCCCGGAATGGTCAGCCTCAGCTATCTTGTGCCAAGAATTCTCTGGACGACGCATCAGAGTTGGGAGGAGCTTGGCACCTATGTGGGAGAGCGATTTTGGGGTGCCGTTGACACGGCATCGTACGCCATAAGCGAATACTCAAAGTTGACTCCATCAGAGCTCCGTTCAAAGCCTGCGCTGAACCACGCAGCGTTGTGGGTAATCGAGAACATTCGTGATGTAAATCTTCCATTGGGAAGGGTCGGGTACGAGCCCAATACGGCGGACAGGGTATGGCAAAACAAGTATGGCGATCCACGTGACAAGGCGGTCTTGCTTGCCGCTCTGGCTCGCGGTTATGGTTTCGAGGTCATCCCAGTTCTGATCCCGAATCGCGATGTACCCATGAGCAGACTTCCGGTACTGGAGCAATTTGCTCACATTATTCTGGCCGTTCCGCAGGATGGCGACACATTATGGTTGGATCCGACCACCGAGTTTTATCCCCCGGGTTCACTTCCCTATAATCGTACCTACGGCTTTGCCTGCTTGCTGACGACTGGTGCACCCGCACTTTCTTCAATCTGGCCGGGAGAACCGGCCGCGCGAGGAGTAACTTCCGAGTTGCGAGCCACGTTGAAATCGAATGGAGACTTGTCCGGCACAGTCTATTGCACACCTCTCTCGGGGTTCGCTGCACGCGCACGCCAGACATTCAAGAATTTGAAATCACAGGAAGAGGACATCTTCTTTCAGCAGACGGTATCTGCTTTCGGGCAAGGTTCGACATCGTCATCCCACGAGTTTACAGATCCCGCGGATCTAACCACACCATTCACCATCAGCATGATGTTTGACGCACCCGAGTACGCCGTTCTCCAGGAAGATCTGCTCATATTTGAATTGCCCGGAATTCCATTCGGATTTGCGGGTTCTGGTTTCTATCCATCCCTTCCGGAAGTTCGATACCCAGTGCAACTTCCCGGTAGATACCGATCCACCACGGATTACAGTATTGTCTTGCCGAAAGAGTATGGAGTCGCGTACCTCCCGGCGCCCGTCATCATTGACAATCCTTACGTCTACCTCGAGATCGGCGCCAAAGAACGGGAGAACATCTTAACCTGGTATCAGGTTGTGGAGTTCAAGCAGGATAGGTGTTCCGTGGAGGACTATCAGATACTTCGCGGAGCGTTTCAGGCTTTCGCTCAGCCCAAAATTCGACTGGCACTGATGGAGAAAAAATCCTAAGTTCGAGGGCCTGCTCTAGGGGCTGGACAACTTGACTAATTCAAGGGTTATGCGTAGCTTATGGCCAATTCGGCGTGTCCCTTGTCCCAGCGACAGAATTTGTCTAAAGCGATGTAAATATTTGATTTAACGAGACAGTTGATTGAAGAACAAGAATGTGCATACTGCGCTGGCATCGCCGGAAAGAGGACGTGACCTGATGCCTGCCGTGGGGATAGAGGCAGCAGGCACAATGGTGATGTGTCTGGCCCTTGCTGTAGTCGCACCATATCTGGTTCACGAGATGAGCCTTTCGCCGCGATCGCTGTTGCCGATGCATTTTCCAGTCTTGCTCGCGGGTGCCCTATTGCGGCCGTGGCAAGCCGCAGTGGTCGGCCTGTTCGCACCAGCAGTCTGCATGGGGTTAACGGGTATGCCCACTTCGGACCAGACTTTGCGGATGATGCCGGAACTGGCAACGTACGGTCTTGTTACGTCTGTTATGCTGAAATTGGTACCCATGGTGGACGTTGGGACTCGTCAGATGGGACGAATCGTCGCGATCTCGCTGGCAATGATTACAGCAATGATTTGCGGCCGATTGGTTTATGTTGTGATTTCAATCTCACAGATGGGTATTCAGTCGCTCGACTATTATCTTGGTATTCTGGTAGCGCCGGCAGTCGTTGGACTATTCCTTCAGTTACTGCTTATTCCGCCCATTGCAGTGAAACTGCAAAAGGCGCTCAACCGCTAGACGGTTCGCCTTTCCGCTCTAGCCCGTTTCATAACTTCAATTCTTCCCTGTGTACCTCGAGCAAAACAATCTGGCCGCCTTTCTGATTCTGCTGGCTGCTACTGGCGGACTCGTGGGCATGTTTGTCGCGCTTTCGGCGTGGATAGGACCGAAAAAACCGTCGGCGACGAAGGACTTTCCGTTTGAGTCCGGCTGGCTTGTTAAAGAAGAGGCCAATCGTCCTTTTCCCATCAAGTACTACCTGGTTGCGATTTTGTTCATCGTGTTTGATATCGAAGTCGCGTTCATGTATCCATGGGCCGTGAGTTTTCGCGAGATCGGTGCC
>CAZVXJ010000144.1:0-8153 GCA_964631675.1 uncultured Alphaproteobacteria bacterium | reverse complement strand
CTTCCGGGAGTGCCGTTTTGTCTTTCGAAGCAATAAGACTGGCCGTTCCCGAACGCTGCGCCCTCTTCAATCATGCAGCGCCGAAAGACCAGAGAGTCTGTCGTTCCCTGCAACGCTACAATGGATACGCCGCTTCCAAGATCATAGCTAATCGTAATGCCCTCCATCACACTGCGGCTGCTTCCAGTGCTGAAGATGACGAAATTGACAATCCGCGTGAGAGCCGTCCCGGCGCCGATAAACGTAAGCCGTTTGGTGATCGACAATACATCCGGATAGTTGCCCGGACCAATGATGATGGAATCACCATCTGAAGCGGCATTGTACGCCAGTGGGATTGTTCCATAATTCTGCGGCACACGACGCAGCGCTGCAAAGCTCCATTGGCAGGACGCCGCTAACAAACAGATTGAAAGTAATAGTTTGATGCGCATGGAAAATCCTCCAGAGGAAATTGTTTGCAATTAGTAGGCTCTTCCAATTCTCACCGTCGCCGAAATCGAAACCGGAGTCCCGAAAGGCAAGGTAGTTGGAACCGAAACTGAAGCAATGTACGGATACGCGGGTATGCCGCTGTCGACAAACGGTATCAGACCGCCGTAGTGCCCCAGATCAACTCGCGAACCGTCACGGTCTACCATGCTCGGATGACCGCCATTAATCAGTATGCTCCCGGAGACCGGATGCAGATTGCTGAGGCCGTGCTGATAGTTATTCGCGCGGTTGTAGTTGACGAATGGGTTTGAAGTCAGCGGCATTTCCCAATCATCACTTCCGTACGATTCTGATGGACAAAACTCGATACGCGATCCCGGCGGTAGATTCCACTGGAATGCCGAGGCCGTGGAGGTATCGTAGTTCACGCAATTGACAAACATCGTTTGCGCACCCACTCCCTCGCCCATCTGATTCATGCCAAGAAATGTGCAGTTGTACGCTGTCAGTCCCGCCCACCGACCGCCGAAGGCGCGGCAGGCCGCATTGTTCACCGTGTTCACAAACAGACAATTGCGGAGGATTACCGTGTCGTCAGCGAGGATCAGCGCATCGGATGCCGCTGTATAGGTGTTCTTGAAAATGCAGTTATCAAAATAGAGCCGCTCATTGGCTCCGCCAGCTTGATAGACGTTCTGCGTACTCGCGGATTCAAACATGCATCGGCGAAAATAGACGTCGCCCAGCGTCCCCAGCATGTGAATCGGATAGGATTCCCCGCAGCAAGGCACGAAGCGAATGCCCTCAAAAACGCTTAGATTTGACCCGGTCGTGATCGTTAGCTGCCCGACTTGTGTCAGATCGTAGCCGGCTCCGATCAATGTGATTCGTCGGTTGAGCAGCACCGAGTATAGAAAGTTTCCCGGAGCCACCAGAACGGTGTCTCCGCTGGACGTGGCGGTGATGGCTGCCTGTATGGTTGAGTACTGCTGAGGGACACGACGAATAGCCGCATCACTCGAGCGCGTGAAAAAGCCAAGCAGCAGGATTGCAATAATGAGTGTGACTCTCATCTTGTTACCACGACCTTCCGATTCTCCCGGTCGCTTGCACATCCAGCGATTCACCCACCGCTACGGCAGGAGGTACCGACAGGCTTGTTACGAATGGATATGCCGGCACGCCGCCATCCACAAACGGCACAAGACCGCCATACATCCCCACGTCACTGCGTGTTCCGTTCAAGTCCAGCATACTGGGATGACCGGCATCAATCAGTACGCTGCCTGCCGCCGGATGCACGTCACTCACTCCCAGAACATAGTTGGTCGTACGGTTGTAGCTCTCAAATGGATTCGCTGACAACGTGACGTGATTCGTCGCGCCTGCCGGCGGAGCGTTCTCCGATGCGCAGTAGTCCATAACCGTTCCGGGCGGTAAGTTCCAGTTGAACGCCGCGGTCGATACTGTGTCGTACACAACGCAGTTGACCAACGCGGTCGAGGAGCCGTTTCCCGCTGTCAGCGTTCGGAATCCAAGAAAAGCGCAGTTATGCGCGGTCAAGCTCGCCCAACTTCCACTCAGTGCATAATGATTCGCTGATGTGCTCGTGTTCAGTGTGTTGGCAAAAAGACACGAACGCAAAACGACCACGTCGCCTGGCGCATAGACCCCCAAGGCGTCGTAAAGATTATCCGGCGTAATCAAGAAGGCGCAATCATCGAAGTACACCCGCCCGCCTGCTCCACTGGTACGGCCATAGCAGCGCGAGTTTGAACTTGCCCCAGTGTCATAGAAAAGGCAGCGGCGAAAAGCCACTGAGTCGACCGTTCCCTGGGTCGCGACGAGGTATTCGTTGCCTGCCTCATACTGGACCGCAATTCCCTCCATCACGGAGCGATTTGAACCCGTGTTGAAAATCACGTTGTTGGTTATCTTGGTCAGTTCATAGCCAGCGCCAATCAGTGTAATTCTTCGGGCAATCGTGATGGCATCGCCATACGCGCCCTGACCAATGACAATCGTGTCACCGTTCGCCGTTGCATTGTAAGCAAGCAGGATTGTACCGTACTGCTCAGGCACACGGCGAATGGTCGCGCTGCTGTTCTGAAAAGTGAGCACGAGACTTAGCGTGAGTAAAGTGTATAGAAGTCTGTTCATCTTCTTTGGTCCTGTGTAGGGCTATAGCCAGTGTGCAACAGCAAGTCCGTAAGACTTGGAATAGGAGCGATTGGTTGCCATTGTGGTGAATCACTGTAATATACGCCAGCGGAGGGGCGGAATGCAAGACACCACTCGAAGACCACTAAATAAGTGGAAATTCGAGCAAGCCGTCATTTCATGTTATTGTCGGTCGAGCTTTGCTCTTACGGTGGGACCCAACTTGTTAATATCTGTCTGGTTACGAGGTTCAGATTGGCAATCATTGGGTGTCTGCCCACCACTTTGAAGTAACATGTGCAGTTCAGGCGCCCGGCACCGAGGTTAACCACCTCGCTGGGGTCTCCTGATGTGGGTCAGATACACCCGCAGGGAGTGAGATTAGGAGTAGCCTCAGATTCAGCCCTAAAAAACACCCCGCGAAGTTTCGCGGGGCGCATATTGGGTGATGTCAAATTAGATGCTGATTTCAGACGTCTATTTTTTCCGCGGACAGCAGGACTTGCGGCTCGCTCATGGTGGTATCCGGAGCTGTACCGTTGCCGTGAATGCGATAGTTTCTAATCCACTCGGCTCCGGCGTCGACGGCTTTCAAGTTCAGCTCGATCAAGTTCTTTCGCTTCAGGCCGATGGGAATGATCTCCTTGATGGTCTCAATCGGCAGCAGTTTCGTGTACTCGCAAATCGCTCCGAGTAATACCATGTTTGCGGTCGCGTTCAAACCAACTTTATTCGCAAGGTCCAGCAGCGGAATGTACAGCACATCCACATCGGTGCGTTTCAATTTGCGGGCAATAATGGAGGAGTTAATGACGATGAGTCCGCCCGGTTTCACCGTCTTTTCAAACGTGTCCAGTGAAGGATCGTTCATGGCAACGAGAATATCCGGATTCACCACCAGCGGCGAGCCGATGGGATGATTCGAAAGCATGACCGACGCGTTCGCCGTACCGCCCCGCATCTCCGGGCCGTAAGACGGAATCCACGACACCTCGAGATTCTCCTGCATGCCCGCCGCAGCCATGATCACACCCGCTGTCAAGACACCTTGTCCGCCAAATCCCGCAAACTTCATCGCCGTCGGCTTGAAATTCTCCACGTAGGAGTTGTCATAGGGATGCGTCTCGCCGAACATGCCCAAATCGAGTACGTTGTAAAGTTCCTCATCGCTGACCGCCCTGTGCTCGTGAATATGGCTTTCCCGGGTGGCTGACTCATCCTTAAAAACCTGAATCGGAAAGGCAGGCAGCATCTTCTCCAGCAGCCACTTCTCGGCCTCGAGCGGTGTCATCTTCCATCCGGTGGGACAGGGACTGAGAATCTCAATAAATGAGAAGCCCTTGCCGTCCGCCTGATTCTTGATGGCTTTGCGCACCGCCTTGCGCGTGTTCATGACGCCTTTCACATCGCCGAGGTGGCAGCGTTCGACATAGACCGGAGCGGGCAGCGTGGCGATGATTTCGCACATGCGCAGCGGGAAGCCTTCATTCTCTGCACTGCGACCATAGGGAGTCGTCGCGGTTTTTTGACCGAGTAGACTCGTGGCGGCCATCTGACCGCCCGTCATACCGTAGATCGCATTGTTGATGAAGAACACCGTCATGTTCTCACCGCGATTAGCGGCATGCAGAATCTCAAGTCCGCCAATGGACGCGAGGTCGCCGTCTCCTTGATAGGTCATCACAATCGAGTGCGGATGGCATCTTTTGAGCGCGGTGGCCACCGCCGGTGCACGGCCATGCGCCGCCTGAATGTTGCCCATGTTGAAATAGTAATAAGCAAACACCGAACAACCCACCGGAGAGACAAAGATCGCCCGTTCGCTCAAATTCAAATCGGCAACGGCTTCGGCGATGAGCTTGTGCACGTTGCCGTGGCCGCAGCCGGGGCAGTAGTGAGTGGTCTCGTTCTGGGTCTCCCGCCAGCGATCAAAATGATCGTAAAACCCTTCGGATTTGTGGAGTATGTTATCCATGGTCCGTGGCTCCTACACGTATTTCCGGGTGACGTCGACCAATTCTTCGACGGAGGTCACAATGCCGCCCATGCGATTGTAAAAATGAATCGGTGTGATTTGCCGCGTGGCGAGCTGCACATCGCGCAGCATCTGCCCGTTCGACAGTTCCACTACCAGAAAATGTTTGCCTTGTTCGGCAAGCTCTCTCAACCGCTGTGAGGGGAACGGAAAGAGAGTAATCGGTCGCAGCATGCCGACTTTTTTGCCTTCTGTGCGCAGGATTTCCAGCACCGAGTGCAGCATCCGGGATACGATGCCGTATCCAATCAGTATCAGTTCCGCATCTTCGACTTCCAGCTCCTGATAACGCGTGTCATCGCGTTCCATGGCTGCATACTTTTCCTGAAGGCGGCGGTTGTGCTCTTCCAGTCCGCTCGCACTCATGTAAATCGAGCTGATCAAATTGTTCTTTGACTCGGCATCGGCATAAAGCGCCCAGTCCCGCCGCGGCACGGTATATCTTTTCTTGGGGAACACGACCGGTTCCATCATCTGTCCCACGTAGCCGTCGGCCAGCACTACTGCCGGTGCGCGATATTTGTCTGCCATCTCGAAAGCCAGCGAGGTCAGGTCACACATTTCCTGAGCCGAGTTGGGCGCGACGACAAAAGTCTTGTAGTTGCCGTGACCGCCGCCGTGAACCACCTGATGGTAGTCGCCCTGCTCAGGCCAGATGTTGCCCAGCCCGGGCCCTGCACGCATCACGTCTACAATCACGCACGGCAGCTCTGCCGCAGCCATGTAGGAGATGCCTTCCTGCTTGAGCGAGATTCCCGGACCTGAAGACGCCGTCATGCAGCGCGTGCCAGCCGCAGCGGCACCGTAGATCATGTTGATCGCTGCGACTTCCGATTCGGCCTGAATGAACGTGCCGCCCACGGGAGGCAGGTATTTCGCCGCCGCGTGAGCGATCTCCGAGGCCGGTGTAATCGGGTAGCCATAGTACTGAGTGCATCCGGCCAGGATTGCCCCTTTGACTACCGCCTCGTTTCCCTTGATGAGCTCTTTTTGCATGGCTCGTTTCTCCTCCGTCCCTCACCTTGATTTTCCGGGCGTGGGTTCGGTCAGGTATGCTTATGCGTTCGCTGTTTTGCGTTCGCGTTTGTAAACTGTGATTGCGCCCGGCTCCGGGCACATGTAATAACAGACACCGCAGCCGGTACAGCCATCACCGGTGTACTGCACCCATTGGTAGCCCAGCACATTGAAGGCATTTTCGGGATTGGTTTCGATGCACTTGGGCGGACAGTGATCGACGCAAAGCTGGCAGGCTTTGCAAAGGTTGGGGGCAACTTCCAGTCTGGGTAATTGAGAATTCATGGTCAAACCTCCGGGGGGCCGGTGGCAGTTATGTGAAAAAAATCACAAAGTGAGCAACAAGTGTGCCGCTTCGCTCCCTGTTGTGGTGACTAAATATACGAATTCCGCACTGCGATTTCAATCGAATTCTCTACAATCGCTGTTACCCTTCGCTTTTCAAATCTATAAATCCTAACCGCCTACATATTGCCCTCAAACTTCGCTTAAGTAGACCCTCCCCGTCCTATTTTGTCTGGCACCGCCGAGCTGTTTGTACCTTCGGCCGGAATTTGCCGGGAGAGACCGAAATTGAAACGAATACAATTCCCGCACGACATACTCATGTGCATACATCCGCACCGCCACGATGTTGACACTGCTGTATCCATTTTTTCATCCGATCTCCCTTGAACAGTGCTCGGCACTGAAAGGCCGCCTGATGTATCACAAACTGGTGCCGTCCAGTTTGGAGGAGTCGCCGCGATGCTCACCGCTTCACAGTTGCTGTCCCAAAGACAATCTGCCCCTGTAGACCCGGGACAAAACTCTTTTGACCCGTGAGCGGCCTTGCTATGGGACTGATTCAGGGTTATATTTGTAAGTTCACTGAAACAAGGCGGCTGACCCGCCACGATAATCATTCTCACGAAAGGCTCAATCATGGTGTTCCGATTTCGTATAATGGCTTTATTCGCAGTGTTGCTCGGATTTTCGATCAGCCAGGCAACGATTCACACGGTCTCGATCAATCCCGGATCCGCGCAGTATACGAGCATTCAGACCGCACATAACGCGGCTTCCGCAGGAGATACAATTCTTGTAGGCCCCGGAACCTATGTTGGCGCGCTCAATCCCAACCGCCGTCTTCATTACATCGGAGCGGGCTGGGATGTCTGCACGATTCAAGCGACAGGTCACACCATGCAGTTCTCTGCAACAGGAGCGCGCAGCACTGTCGAAGGCTTTCGTATGGATGCCACGGGCTACGGCATTTATCTGAACAACGGCAATGATTCGATTACCGTGCGTCGCTGCCTGATCACCTCGGGATCTCCTCCGCTGGGCATCGAGTCCGGCCGTGTGTATGTTGAAGACTGTATTCTGATATCCAATTCAAATTCGGACGTCGTGACTTTTCCCTTGACTGCACTGTCAGGTAATTGCGTGTTTCGGAATGTTGTATTCACCGCCAATACTCCTGCCGGTTTCACGCAAGCGTTTGAAGGCAATCATGGTGGTGTCATTGAGCTGTACAATTGCGTCTTTCTGAACATGTACAACGCCTTTACGCTGACCGGACTGCCGCAAGTCATCGGTCTGAACAACATCTTCTGGGACTGGGTCTCGGCGACAGGTTTCGGCACGCTGCCGGTGGGAAGCGTGTTTGAACATACGGCTTCCGGCGGAAGCTCGCCGAGCTTTCCGGCGAACTTCACGAACAACATTACACTGGGCGCGAACAATCCGTTTGTGAACTACAATAACACGAGCAACTATCAGATCGGCATTACCGATTTGCATCTGAACGGCGGTACGGGCGGATTGCTGTGTGTGGACGCGGGCTATCCCTCCATCTTCGACCTCGATGCATCGCGTTCGGACTGCGGCCTCTACGGCGGGCCAAAGCCGCTGGTGGAGAACGGCCTGCCCGCATATCCGTTCGCGATTACGCTGAACATCGACAATCTCGTGGAGGTCGGCGATTCGGTGACGACAACGTCCACCGGCAGAATCGGGCCGCGCTACTAAGCCGCGAGTTCATTCATGCTTAAAACAATAATAGTTCTCGCGCTGTGCGTGAGTTCTGCCCTGGCCTTGAACATCACGGAAGCCGAGTATTTTATCGACACCGACCCCGGGGCCGGAAATGGGGTCGACGTGACCATCACGCCTGGCCAGGCCAGCGGATTTTATCTGCTGGAAGTGCCGACCACAGGTCTGACGGTCAATCGCTCGCACAACCTGTTCACGCGGTTTCGCAGTGAAGAGGGAGCGTGGAGCAACACGCTGCGCGAGCCGTTCTTTTTGCTCGGGCCGCCTGCGAGCACGTACGAGGGCCGCAGCGTCACACATCTGGAGTACTGGTTTGACAATCTGACTCCGACGCTTGTGGATATCAGCGACGATCCGGAAGTTGTGTTCGCGGCGCTTATACCGACTGCCGGCCTGTCCACAAACAGCGCGCACAAGTTTTCGATTCGATACTACGGCACAAACGGCACCATCAGTAACGCGGAGTCAC
>CAZVXJ010000143.1:0-8198 GCA_964631675.1 uncultured Alphaproteobacteria bacterium | reverse complement strand
CCTTCGCTCACGACTCGAGTGAAAACTTGATTACAGTGAAATCGCTACGAGGAAGACGGCGACCGTTATCGAAAAAACGGCTACTTCCGTCCGCTGCATGGGAAATTCGCGGTAGTAGGTACGTTTCGTCCTGGAGTGAATTCCACGCGCTTGCATCGCCACCGCTGCATGGTCTGCCAACCGAAGCGAATTCGCGATAAGTGGGAACAGCCAAAGTTGGGCATGCCGAGCTTTTTCAAACTTACTTGAACCCACACTGTAGCCACGTGCAACCAATGCCTTCATGATCTGCGCATGCGAAGAAATCAACTGAGGTATGAACCTCAATGAAAGGAGAAACACCAGTTCAAAGCGGCCAAACCATCCTCCCACTACCGGTAAACGCCCAAGGGCACGCAGCGCCGAGTTCGCGTATTCTTGGGGACTGTGACTGGCTGCCATCCAACTGCTAATCAGCGCCAGTGATACAAGACGAGCAGCGAAGCGCAGATTGTCCGCCAACGCTCCAATCTGTGCCATATCCGCCAACTCAATTCTCCCCAGAGACCAATCTACGAAAGTAACCACAAGATGCAGAAGAAAAGCTAACAATACAAAAGGCATAACCTGCCGAACAGCGCGAAGATAGGCCACTCTTGGAGGCCGGGTCACCAAGGGCAATGATGCACCAGTAACCAATATAATCACAATACCTTGGATGTCTGCAAGCATGCTACCTGCCACAAGCAGAAAGGTGACTAACAAACTGAGACCGGGGCACACAGATAGAGTGACTTTGGAGGGGAAGCTGTCAAACGGTATAAACCCTTAAATATACTGACAGGATGGCTTATAGTCAAGCGAAGGTAATTGCTGCTGACCCAGGCAAAAACACAAACACCCCGGTGTGACCCGGGGTGCAGAATGTAGGGATTGATCAAGCTCAGTCGAAGAAGAAACCGGTCTCTATTTCTCCATTTTCGCGGGAATCCGAACCATGGACGGCATTAGCTTCGATGCTGGTGCCAAAAAGTTGCCGAATCGTACCTGCTTCAGCTTTCTGGGGGTCGGTTGCACCGATGACTCGGCGCCAGTGTTCGACAGCATATTCACGCTCAAGTCGTCCAACAACGACAGGTCCACTGGTCATATATCTAACGAGCGCACCAAAAAAAGGACGCTCACTATGCACAGCATAGAATTTCTCAGCCTGTTGTGTAGTAAGTTGCAAATAGCGCAATCCAGTAACGTTAAATCCCTCGCGTTCAACACGCGCTACTATGTCACCAATGTGTTTTGCCGACACTGCGTCCGGCTTGATAATCATGAGTGTTTTTTCCATTGCCTCCGCCATCGAGTTATTTTGATTTTCTCAAGATCATTTCCATTGTCGAGCCGATGTCCGCCGGAGATTCAGCAACATGAATGCCAGCCCGTTCCATTGCCCGAATCTTCTCCGGCGCAGTTCCAGTACCGCCCGCTATGATTGCGCCCGCATGCCCCATACGCCTGCCCGGAGGTGCAGTTTTGCCGGCAATGAATCCAACGACCGGTTTGCGCATTTCAGACTTCACGAATTCGGCAGCTTCCTCTTCTGCATTTCCACCTATCTCGCCAATCATTACCACCGCATTGGTATCCGGATCGTCATTGAATAGCTTGAGTACGTCTGTAAAGCTGGAACCGTTGACAGGATCGCCGCCGATGCCGACACACGTGGATTGTCCGATATTCCGGTCGCTGAGCTGCTTAACAGCTTCATAAGTGAGCGTACCTGATCGACTGATAAGACCACAGCGCCCTGCCATATGAATAAATGCCGGCATGATGCCGATCTTGCCAACGCCCGGTGAAATGACACCTGGGCAGTTTGGTCCCACCATACGGCTACCAGACGTACTAAGCGCGTGTTTGACCGTTACCATGTCCTGAACTGGAATGCCCTCAGTGATGGTGACAATAAACGCAATGCCGGCATCGACCGCCTCAAGGATTGCATCAGCAGCAAATGGAGGAGGGACAAATATCACACTCGCATTCGCCTTGGTTACATCGACCGCTTCCCTAACGGTGTTGAAGATCGGCAGCTTCTCTTGCCAAACTTGGCCCCCCTTTCGCGGAGTGACGCCGCCAACTACCGCCGTGTTATACTCGAGCATCTGACTCGTATGAAAGGTTCCCTCTGAGCCAGTGATGCCTTGAACGATGACTCGCGTATGCTTGTTGAGTAGAATTGCCATGTGATTCGCTCTACCTTCCCGTCGCCGCTTTAACCACTTTGGTCGCCGCATCGGTCAGCCCTTTGGCGACAATAAAAGTGAGGCCCGATTCCTCGAGCATTTTCCCTGCAATTTCGGCGTTCGTACCCTCTAGTCGGACCACGACTGGAACTGAAACATGGGTCTCTTTCACCGCTTCAATCACTCCGCCCGCAACGCGATCACAACGGACAATACCGCCGAATATATTTATCAAGACGGCTTTCACATTCGGATCCGAGAGAATGATTCGAAAACCAGCTGCCACAGTGACTGCATTCGCCCCTCCCCCCACATCAAGGAAGTTCGCGGGTTCACCACCGTGTAACTTTATGATATCCATTGTGGCCATCGCCAAACCGGCACCGTTGACCATGCAGCCGACGTTACCGTCAAGCTTGACATAATTAAGATTTGCGTTCGATGCTTCAATCTCAGCGGGATCTTCTTCGGACAAGTCTCGCAACTGAGTAAACTCCGGGTGGCGGTAAACCGCATTGTCATCAAACGAGACCTTTGCATCTAAAGCGATGACTTTCCCGTTTCCGGTCACCACCAGCGGATTTATCTCGAACAATGATGCATCGGTTGAGACGTACGCCCGGTACAAGGCCTCAAAAAGCTTGGTACCATTCTTGAATGCATCACCGGACAGTCCCAAAGCGAATGCCAGTCTTCTGGCGTGAAACGGTTGGAAACCACTTGCAGGATCGATAGTGACCTTTACGATTTTTTCCGGAGTTTTCGCTGCGACTGCCTCAATGTCCATACCGCCTTCGGTAGACACCATGAAGACATTCCTGGATGTCGAACGATCGAGCAAAACTCCCGCGTAAAGTTCACGGGCGATATCCATCCCCTCCTCAATCAATAGCCTGCCAACCTTCTTACCTTCCGGTCCAGTCTGGTGGGTGACAAGCTGCATTCCAAGAATCGCAGCGGCATGCTGCTTGACTTCCGCCTCGCTCTTGGCCAGCTTGACCCCTCCCCCCTTGCCCCTTCCACCGGCATGAATTTGAGCTTTGACCACGACCGGAAACGAGCCAAGCGATTGCGCAGCACTTATGGCTTCTTCAACTGAGTAGGCGGCCCGGCCACGAGGCACGGGGACGCCATGATTCGCCAGGATTTCCTTGGCTTGGTGTTCGTGTATTTTCATTTGTCGTTTTTTTTCTCGAACTGCCGAGTAACGGACTATCCAACTACTGGACAATCGACGTGCCACTCTTGCCGTCGAGACTCTCGATAAAATTCTGCAGAGAACAGATCAGCACTCGATCTCCGCCATGGCGAATAAACTGCACAGCAGCCTCAATCTTTGGTCCCATGCTTCCTGCGGGAAACTGACCCGCTTTCAGGTACCGCTCAGCGTCATCAACCTTCAATTCACCAAGCGACAATTGATCCGGTTTTCCGAAGTTCAGATATACCGAATCAGCTTCAGTGAGAATGAAGAATTCCTGTGCGCCTATATCACGTGCCAAGATGGCCGAAGCACGGTCTTTGTCAATCACCGCATCTACACCCTCAAGCCAACCGTCTGGCTCCGGATAAACGGGAATACCCCCGCCACCGGCAGCAATGACGACAACTCCTTTTTGAACCAGTTCTCGGATTCGAGGGCCGTTGAGTATCTTGATGGGCATTGGGCTGCCCACTACACGCCGCCAACCACGATCGCCATCTCTCTTCAACACCCAGCCTTGTGACAGTTCCAGCACTTTCGCGTCTGATTCAGTGTAGAATTGTCCAATGAACTTCGTGGGATTCTTCAGCGCCGGATCATGCGGATCGACGACCACCTGTGACACAATGGTCACAACTTCCCGCTGCACCCCGCGCCTGAGCATTACGTTTTGAAGACACTGCTCAATCATATAGCCCATACCACCCTCCGTGTCCGCCACAATTACACCCAGCGGAAGTACCGGAGCTTTGTCTTTGGAGAGCTCAACGCGGAGTAGTGCATTACCTACTTGCGGGCCGTTGCCGTGCGTAACCGCAATGCGATAACCGCGTTTGACAAGATCCGCCACGCCACCAAGCGCCGCGCGCGTATGCCGGAACTGATTGGCAATCGTGTCCGGTTCATCTGGGCTGGAAATCGCATTTCCGCCCAGCGCAACTACCGCAATTGGCGTATCGTCTGCCTCACTCATTTCAGGATTCTTGAACGCTGATGACCGTTCAGCAGCAGGCTCGGATTAAGTATGTAAATATACATTTCGTGTCCCACAATGTCAAGTACGATCCGTTCCGGCGCGTACCTCATCCTCCTTTTGACGTTCGAGTGATTCCAGTTCAGCCGCGGCAACCGTCCACGCATCATAGGCTGCGGCGAGTTCCTGACGTACTTTGTCATATTCCTGCATGAACTTCTTGGACTTGTCGGCATCCTGGTAGGTAGTTACATCGGCAAGCTTGGATTCTAACTCTCGCTTTCGCTTCTCGTTTCTGTCAATCGTCTCTTGCAGCGAAACAGTCAACTCACGGGCGTCTTTGAGTTGACGGGAGAATTTGTTTCGAACCTCGGCTTCAGCACGCCGCTGTTCCTTGCTCTTTGGCGCCGATAGTGGTTTCTCACTGACCGGAATTCTGCTATTGTCAGCAACTTCCCCAGTTGATAGTGTATTTTGGCTCTTGCGCTCTAGAAATTCCGATAGATTCCCGGGCCAATCGCGCAGGCGCCCCCCCTCAAGCTCAAGTACTCGATTGACTAATCGATCTAGAAAGTACCGGTCGTGGCTGACCACAAACAGGGTGCCGTCATACGCATTCAATGCATGGAGCAGCACTTCCTGCGAGTTCATATCGAGGTGATTTGTCGGCTCATCGAGAATCAGGAAGTTCGAGGGATGAAGAAGCATTTTTGCCAAAGCAAGTCGGGCTTTTTCACCACCCGACAACACTGAGACCGGCTTGAAAACATCGTCACCCGTAAAAAGGAAGGCACCGAGCAAGCTTCGCAACGTTTCAGGAGTCGCACTCTTAGCCTCTGCTTCCATTTCTGAGAGTACGGTGGCACCCGGTCTCAGATGAAAGTCTGCCTCCTGTGCGAAGTAATCAACCTGAACATTGTGGCCAAGAGCAACTTTTCCCGTGGTCGGTGTGTCATTTCCTGTGATTAGCCTGCACATCGTCGACTTGCCCGCTCCATTGGCACCGACTAATGCGACTTTTTCTCCACGTGCGAGAACGAGGTCGACATTGCGAAATACGTCAAGCTCGCCGTAGGATCTACCCAGCCCGGAAAGCTCCAGCGTAATTCGGCCACTCGGAGGCGCAGAAGGGAAATGAAAACGCACCTTCTTAGAGGTGCGCTTGATTTCAACGTCCTCCATCTTTTCAAGCATCTTAACACGGCTCTGTACTTGCCGCGCCTTTGAAGCCTTGTATCTGAATTTCTCGACAAATGCTTCAATGCGCTTTCGTTCTTCTGCAATCCGCTCGGCCGATCCTTCGGCCTGCTCGCGACGAGCTTCCCGCATTGCCAAATACTGGGAGTAGTTACCGGGATACAAAGTGAGAGAAGCCAGTTCAAGTTCCGCCGTCTTGGTAATCACCCGATCAAGGAAATAACGATCATGACTGACGAGCAGGAGGGCGCCATCAAACTTACTCATGAACTCTTCCAACCAAATCAATGCTGGCAGGTCAAGGTGATTGGTTGGCTCATCCATCATCAACAGGTCAGGATCGAATAGCAAGAGCTTCGCGAGGGCAATTCGCATTTGCCAACCGCCGGAAAACTCTTCAGTCTTGCGTTCGAAATCACTCTGTTTGAACCCCAGACCGCTCAACACTCGGGCGACCTTGGCTTCCGCGTGATATCCCTCAAGATCCTGCCAGCGATGTTCGAGTACGCCTAACATCTCTATCAGGTCCCCGTCTTCAGGAGAATTTTCGATCCTGTCGCGCAGGTCTTTGATTTCAAGTTCGATGTGAGGCAAATCCGGAAGTCCGTTCCATGCCTCTTGGAATAGCGTTTTGCCTTTATGTAAAATCCCGTGCTGAGGCAAATAGCCAATGGTCAGGTCCCGGGTTCGGTGAATGGTTCCACTTGTTGGTTCTTCATCCTGATTTAGCAGTTTCAGGACTGTGGTCTTGCCAGCTCCGTTCGGGCCGATGAGTCCAACACGATCGCCGCGAAATATAGACCAAGTGACACCTTTGAAAAGAACTCTGCCCGGGAATAACAAATCCACATTGTCAAATTGAACGAGTCTCATCGCATCCTAACCAGTGCCACAGGGCGTTTTGCCCGCTGGATACGGTCTCCGCCTTGACCCAGTGCTTCCAGGTAAATCACATAGAGTCCTGTAGGCAGTTCGCGGCCATTGTCGGCAGCACCGTCCCATAAGAGTTCGCCGGACATTGCGACAGGTAGATTGTTTGCACGTTCGGCAACCAAGCGCCCTCTCACATCATAGACTCGTATGTCCAGGCGAGAATCGGGGTGATCCAATTGGAAGCGTATACGAAGCAGATCTTCATGTCCGTCGCCATCCGGACTAAAAGGATTGGGTGTGAGATCGAGAATCTCAGTCGTGCCCCCAGCCGCCGAAACAACTTGGGAATTCACACGGCCCGGAGTCGAACCGCTGCTGTCCACGGACGATGCCCAATTCAGGTCATCCTGACTTTGCGCCGCGAGAGAGATTCTCTCGAGTGAAACTCCCTCCGAACCGCCCCAGGACGGACGGTAGTCGACTCGATCAATCAACTCACTTTCCGACGAAAACAGAAAAAGGGAATCACCAGTGTTATTCAATGAGATTGAACTGCCTACCCAGATACTGATTGGTATCGCCTCGGGGACGTACTCAAAGTAGATTTGCGAATCCGCCGCAATAATCATGAGTGAGTCCGGTCCGAGCGAGATGCTGGGGAGAGTAAGTCTTCGCGTGGAATCGTGCAATCCCTGTCCGTCACAGAATTGCCATCCAGAAAGAACTGACACTTCCGAGCCTGAATTGGCCAATTCAATCCATTCACTTCTGCCAGATTCAGGGCTGTACATAATTTCATTGATTCGGATTCCACCTTCGTCTGCGATCCCTACCAATACGCTGCGACGGTTGTTCTCTGGGCGGTCATCTGGGGCTTCAATTTCGGCAACCAGCCGCCTTCCATCTTCGATAAGCTGCACGGGCGAGGACTCGAGAATCGTCGAGTCGCCAGGAATCAGTAAATCGAGGTTCCATGACTCGAGTTCAAAGAGTGAGTCCGGCTGACCCGAAATCCGATCGCTCAGGCGTACCGCGCCATCGAGAGACTCTCTTCCATAGTTGCGGATACTCATTCGAACAGCAAACCACTCGCCGACAGAAGGCGATTCGGGAATTATGCTGATTGATGCAATTCCCAAGTCATGCAAAGGAGGAGTTACACTGTTCATGCCACCGGGAGTACCATGCAAGATGATTGAGTTTGCCCAGTTTCCTAATTCATCTCCACCCGTCGGCAAGATTTTTTCTTCCGAGTGACCAGGTTGATTTCCAAGGCTGTATTCGATTGAGGATACAGGCTGAGCCTGTGCATTTAACAAAGTTATTCTCTCGGCGCTGCTGTTCGAGAGTCCACGGCTCCCTATCGTAGCATTGTCAATCGTTAACAGAAGCGCGCTCTGAGGGACTCGTCCATCGTAGGTTGAACTGCTATCTTCGACATAGTCAGGATCCAAGATCAGCACATATTGCCCAGGCGCCACAATGATGCCTTGATCAAGAGCGATGACACGATCCGTGTCCTGGCCATCTGTGACAAGCCATTGATCCAGATTTACCGCAAACTGCCCATCGTTGTACAACTCAACAAACTCGTCAGTATTCTCATTGCCCGCAGGATCAAACATGATTTCATTCAGTGTCATCGCGTGTACCGAGCAGGTAACACAAACGCAGATTAGAAACCAGCTGCTATATTGAGAAAGCACTAGGAAAGCGCTCAAGGCGTGGTGTG
>CAZVXJ010000142.1:0-8205 GCA_964631675.1 uncultured Alphaproteobacteria bacterium | reverse complement strand
CGGCTTTTTTCGCGGCCGTCGCCATGTTTTTGACCTGCTGCATTTCCTTTTCCGCGGAGAAATGCTCCCAGAAATTCGTTACGCAGAAAACTCCATACGCTCCACTAAAGGCTTTTTCCAGGCTGGCCGTATCGTCCAAATCAGCCGCCACCACTTCGGCGCCTGCGGCCGCAAGCGCCTTCGCTTTGTCAGAACTAACATTGCGAGTAATCGCGCGCACTGAAAACTCTCCGCTCTTGTCATTCAAAATCGCATGGACCAAACCGCCGCCTTGTGCGCCCGTTGCTCCGCAGACTGCAATGATCTTCTTGTTACTCATGATTTCTCCTTATTGTTTATTGTTTGGCGTGAAGTCAATGAGAGTAATACGCTCCAGTCCGTCTAAGGTTCCGCTAAGGATGACGGCGCAGTCCGTCGGTCCTAACTGCTTGTCTCCCATCCTGCCGGGCCTTCAAGCGGAAAATTGAATCCCGTAACATCCGGCCAGGTTACGTCAATATTACATCGTTCGAACATCTGTCGTGAGCGCTCTTCTCCACCGTAGTTTCCAAACACCTTGACGTGAACTATGCCGGAATTTGCAATCATGCGCGCGCAGATGGGGCATGGGAACACGGTCACATATATCGTGGCACCTTCTATTGAGACACCATTCCGGGCAGACTGAAGTATCGCATTCTGTTCGGCATGTAAACACCAACACAGTTCGAGGCGATCGCCCGACTTGATTCCCAGTTTCTCGCGTTCGCATCCGCCCAGCTCCTCAGGGTGCGGATGTCCGGCGGGCGGGCCGTTATAGCCCGTACAGAGAATTTGATTGTTGCGGACAATTAAGCATCCAACGCGACGTCGGGGGCAGACGCTGCGCTGCGAGATAAGATTCGCGATACCGTAAAAGTACTCATCCCAACTGATTCTATTGGACATATTTTGAATGAAAACTCGGGTGGTAATTGAGGATAGGACTACTTAGGATGAATGGGGCGATTGTTGGCGGCGTCGGGTAATGGACCACTTTGCTGCTCGCGCTTTTTCAAGCGGCGTGCGGCGAGAATCAAGGGCACAAAGAGAAATAGTCCATAGGCCTTTCCGCCGGAGAGAAAAGTCAGCAATCCCGCGAGAATGAGCGTGGCAATGGCCGAGAACAGTACAGCGCGCCTCCAGCTCATGCAGTACGCTCCGTGCGATCCCAAGTTGAGCTGCGAATTCCACTGCGAAAGACCCAGAACCCTTGAAACAATGCGATGTTGAGAGCTACAAAATGATAAATTGTGGTGATGACCGGCAGTGTGAGTTTGAGTCGGTCAAGCAGAAAGCCCAATGCCGCAAGGCAATAAAAAACGACTTGCAGATAGAACAATCCGATATAGAATGGTTCCTTCAAGAGCGGCAGATTCAAGGCAAATGCGGCGATCATTAAGAACGGGAATACCCAGCGCAACACCTTATGCGAAAAATACGTGTAGGCCGCAATCCCGAAACGGGGGCTCAGAATTTCCTTGTAGCGGAACAAAGTTTGAAAATTTCCGGCACCAATACGGATTCGCCGGCGAAACTCTTCGCCAATCGAATGCCCTGATTCCTCGAAGGCGCGCGCATCCGGATCGAATACCTGTCGGCCGCCCGCGAGTACGGCCCAGATTGCGGGGACGGTATCATCATTCGTTGACCCCTGCGGGAAGGGGCGATAGAGCGAACGGCGAAAAGCCATCAGTGATCCCAACGCACCGGACATGCCTCCGACTTCACTTTCACGTGTGCGCAAACTATTTTCCATGTTGCCATAAAGACGCTCGGCGGCAACGGCTGCTGCGCCCTCCGGAATTTCAATATATTTTCCGCCACAGACACAACCGACTTTCTCATCAGCAAAGTGCCGAATCAGATTTCGCAGGGAGTCTCCCGCGAGTCTCACATTCGCGTCGGTGATTACCAGAATTTCCGCCGTACATTCCTCAACCAGGCGATTGAGGACACCTGTCTTGCCGCTGCGGCCCGGAAGTTGAATCAACCTGATGCGCGGGTCTGTGAAAGAGGAAACAATTTCATTGGTGCGGTCCGTTGACCCGTCCGAGCCGATGAGGATTTCAACTTTCCCACCGTCGTAATCGAGCGCAAGCGAATTTTGAATCTTTGCACCGATGACGGCTTCTTCATTGTATGCGGGGATCAGGATTGCGACAGTGGGCCACTGTACAGGAGGAATGATCGGTGAGAACACGAAACGGCGACGAAACAAGCGCAGCGTGAACGGATACAAGACGTACGCATGAAACATCATAGCCAGCACCGTCCATAACAGGCACTTGGCAACTGTCAGCACAGGCAGGAAGGGATGAAACTACCCATTTTCTATCGGCGGTTCGGGGCGATACCAGCGAATCTGAACTTTTTCTAGCGTCGCCAGCCCCTCGCGGATGGCCGCATCTATCTCGGGAAGAAAACCGTCGATCTTCTGCGGCGAATCCACAATCTCGACGATAATCGGGAGGTCGGTAGATAAACGCAGCACTTTCGCCGTGTGCAGCCGGCTATGCGCGCCGAATCCTTCCAGACCACGGAGCACGGTTGCGCCGGCGAGCCCGCACTCGCGAGCTTTGCGCACAACCCACTCATAAAGCGGAATCCCATCACGGCGATCGCTCTCACCAATGAAAATGCGCAGCAGAATTCCCTCACCGGATTGCATTAGGCAAGACTCCAGGTAAGCCAATTTTCAGCATGACCAAGTTCATACGTAGCGGCAGATGATCATGCCGCCCCAAACGGCACCAAGTCCCAGCCCAATTTGAAGCAGAGCATTTGCGAAGGCGAGCATTGTCGCACCATCCCGCAGCAGATTCAGAGTCTCATATCCAAAAGAGGAAAACGTCGTGAAGCCACCAAGAATCCCGACAAAAATGAACAAGCGCGTATCGGCCGCGAAGAATTGCCGGGACTCAGTAAGACCGCCGAGCAGCCCGATGGCAAAGCATCCGATAATGTTAACAATCAGTGTTCCGACTGGAAAATGCGACGCGTCCAAGATACGGTGCGTCCAACCTCCAATGAGATAGCGTAGAGCCGCACCAATGAAACCGCCGCTTCCGACAATTAGAATCTCGCGCATCCTTGCTTAGGCGATTCTGTGTGTACGGTTGAAATATCTCTTGCCGGGTCGAACTTCGGGAGTCACCTTTTTGACCACTTCCAGTAAAGGAACATTTCTTTCCAGGGATACAAAGGCCTGGCGGAAGGCCTCGGCGGCCTTAAACGAAGGGTCATTCCACTCGTAGACCCGGATTAGGACTTGCAATCCGCACAGGAATATATTTGTCGGTAGTCCACCGGTCTGGTACATGGACATCTGAAATCCCCAGGTCGACTCTCCCCATTCTGAAAACCAAGGTGGGAGCTTTTTCTGCTCAATCAGGTCAAGCGGGTTTGAGCCATTACAGACAAACTCGCATACCTCCGACAGCACCACGCGCAGTTCGGGCTTGACTTCAATCTTGAGCAGGAAGTCCGTAAAGAAGTCCGCGTGGCGGGGCGAAATCTCGCGGCCGTCCACGACCACACTCATCCGCCATTCAGGATGCGGCGTAAGGTCGACGTGACGCACTCCCACGTTGCGAATTTCGATATTGCCTTCCTTGAAGGAATAGATGTTGTGCCTGCCCTCAGGAAGGTCCTTTGTTTTTGCGATGAGGTCTTTGTAGAACACTGTTACTTGTAATGTAGGGAAGGATTGGTGCGAAGTGAGACGAATTTCTCAGCGGACTTTTTCCAGCGCAAGTCGAAAGCCAAAAAACAATAGCGCTGCGGCAGAAAGTCCGGATAACCACTGTTTGACCAGCGGCCGGGTAATGAAATGCTTCGCGCGTGTAATCGAGTATACCAGAAAGCTCATCCAGATGATGCCTTCCATACTGTGTATTCCTGAGAGTAGGAGCGATTTTGCAAGAATCGGTTCCCCGGGACGAATGAACTGCGGCAAGAAGGCAAGATAGAAAATCGCGACTTTCGGATTCAGGATATTCGTCAGCAGCCCCTCGAGAAAGGACTTACGCTGGGACCCCCTCTGCGCCACCGCGACCCCACGGGAGTAAAGACGCGAGTCCGCCGAATCAGAACGGCGAGACCGTTCGCGCCACATGCCGACGAGCGACTTTGCGCCAAGGTAAATCAGGTAAGCTGCGCCGAGCCATTTTACGGCAGAATAGACTTCCGCAGACTGCATGAGAATAAGCGAGAGACCCAGTGCCGATAGTGTGCCGTGAACCATGCAGCCCAAGCACATGCCGAAAATTGTTGCATAGCCACTCCGCTTGCCGCGGGCAATGGTATTCCTGAGCATGAGCATCGTGTCGGGTCCGGGGCTCATGGTCATCAAGCAGGTAATGCCGATGTAGGCTATGAGAAGATCCAAGATGGGCTGCCGTTGCGACTAAGAAATTCTCACTGCGAATCCGGCTTCACCGGATTGTCTTTCTGCTTGTGCTTCGGATGCCGCTTGTACTTTTCCTCGTCCATGATCTTGGGCGGCTTTTGAGGCAGAGGAAGGCGGGGCTTGGGTTTCTTGGGCGTCTTTCTCGCCGAGCCAATCATCGGGTGGATTGAATAACCTGTTCAAACTGCGCGCCCTGGCGACGAAGTTCGAACATCGAAAGCTCTAACAGATCCCGAAGCGAGCTAAATTGATCTGGGTAGAGCAAGCGTTTCACCGTTCCACCATCCGCCCCAGGGATGGCAAGCGCAAAATACTGGTGCTTTTCGTTCTGGCCAAACATCACCGTGATACCACTCTTCGTACGATGAGTAATGCGGGTGTCCGAGCGATCTGTATCCAGGATGTGACCTGCCGTTTCAAGCATGTATTTCATGGCAGCGTGAAGCCCGGCCAGCTCGGACACGTCCACCACCGCAGAAGCATTCTCATGATTTCCGTCAAAGATGCCGATACTCAAAGCAAAGTAGCGGGTTGTATCTCCGGGTACAAACGAAACATCGGTTTGTACCATCACCGCTTCACCGGTTTCTTTGCCTTTTTTGCCCAGCAAACCCCCTTGACCGGAAGTATGCACCAGCGAAATCCGCCCGACAGGTTTCAGATCTCGAAACAAAGTACGGCCGGAAACTTCGAGCTCCCACTCGTAATCAGTGACAGGTGGAGCACCCCGGACATTTCCAACTGCAATGATCAACATCAGTGAGAGGAGTGAGGCATTCCGCTGGATTCGCCTCCTTGTGCGGCGAAACAAGACACGCGGCAGGAAGCTCATCCAAAGCTCGATCGGAGAGCGGTGGTTCGTCATCTGAGTTGGTGTTGCCAACAATATTGACTTCCCTTTTCAGAGCGGCGCGTACA
Source organism: uncultured Alphaproteobacteria bacterium (assembly GCA_964631675.1). Lineage (GTDB taxonomy): Bacteria > Electryoneota > RPQS01 > RPQS01 > RPQS01 > CAZVXJ01. The sequence continues at coordinate 2,858 of CAZVXJ010000142.1, read as the reverse complement.
GCGTGCGCCTTTGCGTGTCAGTGCGGTGCACTGCGGGCGCTCAGGTTTCGCACTTGCCTTCACTGAAATTGAATCACGAGTCGGAAATCCGGATAGCACCGGCTGTGGCCGGGACATCAAGGGAACGGCCTGTTCCACGGGTACCCAGCCTTCCACATAAATCCTGGCCCAGCCTGCCAGCGTGTCTGCTACCATGACCCGGGCAGAGGCGGAGAAGGTGCCGACTTGTTCGCCGCATGGAATAATAAAGAGCGGCTGACCGGGCGCAATCGTAGAATCTGAGGAAGAACTGCCTCTCAGTGAGTCGTTCGACCCTTGAGCGTGGGCAGATTGAAGTGCAAATACAGATATTATAATGAATAACTTGAACAATTCGTGCTATGTGTTGATTGTGGGACGGCCAATATGCAACACAAGAAAATAGCTATTTTTCCCCAAAAAGCAACTGTGGTCTTCACCAGAGAATGAGAGCGATTTCCCGGAGGAACCGTTGCGGGTTTTGGCGGTTCTCAGTATATTCCAAGAGTTGGTTTCAGAGCGCTGAGTTTGGCACGTTCCCCTCGAATACGATGCGGAAAAGTAGACCATTGTGGATTTAGATTCACTAAAACGATATAGCAGCGGAGAGTTGACCGCCAAGCAGTTTCTGGCCATCCATCGTGATGCCGGCGAATTGCTGGACTTGCTTCAGGAGTACCTCAAGCCGGGAGAATACGTCACGTCTGTACAGGACTGGCCGGAACCGAAGCACCGCTCGCAGGTTCGCCAGTACTTCTTTCTGAAAACGCTGATGCTTGTCACCCCGTTTGTTCTGATGGTCGGCAGTGCATTCATATTGAGCAGCCCCAGGGCAGTTTTCTTTTCGGCCATGATCTGGTTTGGGTTGTTTGGTTTGGCTGCCGTTGGGATGTTGTGGCGACGTCATCGGAGGAAAAAATCACGTATCGGAAAGAGTGTGCTGGTCGTGAGTAACCGGAGAATGCTGCGTGTTTGGCTGGATGGCAGTGAAGATGTGCAGTATTGGTGGCTTGGCGAGGCGCCGCAGGCTCCGCTGATGGAACCGGTTTCCGATACGATAAGGCTGCTACTCGAGCTTGAACTGGGAAAGACCTCGCTGAACTAGTTCGATTGTCCACGAAGGCGTACATAACTTGAAAGTGTCTGCTTTGCCCCCCGGCATCCGGGGGGTGAGTTTTTTTCAGAAAGTCCGATCTCGCCAGCTGTCTGCAAACGAAAGCGCGATTTCGTCCGGCGAAATGCTGTTAGTCCTGTTTACCGTCGCCCTTGTCCGATGGGTTGCGTCCTATTGTTTCTATTTGTACGACGATGCGTTCATCACGTTCCGCTTTGTGGAGAATCTGGTTCGCGGGGACGGTTTCGTTTACAACGTTGGCGAGCGAGTACAGGGAATCAGCACGCCGCTCTGGGGGTTGATACTCTCGATTCCGGCCTTGATGGACTTTTCACTCGATTGGTCGGCACGATTACTGGCACTTACCGCAGAGTTGCTGTGCACATTACTTTTCGTGCGGCACTTGTCCACTCTCCACGGGCGAACGGCGGCACTTGGAGCGGGATTCCTCTTTGCAGGGGATTTATACCTTGCAAAAACGGCCATGGGAGGAATGGAGTCGCCGCTCTTTCTGCTGATGACGGTGTCTGCGACACTATTGGCTCTACGGAAGAAGTACTTCCACGCCGCGGTGCTCGCAGCCTTCAGTGTATTCGTCAGACCCGAGGGCGCGCTATTCGCGGTTAGTCTGATTGCCTTCATTATTATTGAAACGAAGCGATTGCCCGCGATTGCAGTCATAGTCGGCGCCGCAATTGTCGGAATCGGCGCGAGTTCGCAATTTTTCTATTATGGAGATTGGATTCCGCAGTCTGTGCAAGGTAAGGCTGCACTGCCGGGTGCCCCGCTCGATGTTTTCACTCTGGCGCTGTTCCCCGTGCGCGATCCGCTCCAGTTTGTGCTGACGATTTCGGCTCTATTTGGGATGAAAACTGCGTGGAAGCGCTCCGCATTTGTGCGAGCCTATGGGATTTGGTGCGGTGCTCTGGTGGCTGCGTGGATCGTGACGGGTGCGCATCTCTGGACTTGGTACTGCGTGCCCGTATGGTTTTTCAAGATTGTTGTGACTGCTGTTGCGATCCCAAGCTGGTTCGAAAAACAGGTTTTCAATAGATTGTTGATAAGAGCTTTCCATCCGGCGGCACTCACTGTGATCATTCTGACAGGTTGGACGGTTGTGGCGTTGTATCTTGGCTCCGACCGGATGGAAAAACATGTCTACTCCAAGATTCGCGAATGGGCGAAAACGGACAATTTCAGAGGAGCACGGGTGTTCGCTGTCGACTTTGGTGCACTTGGCTACTATAGCGGAATGACCGTACTGGATGAACCCGGACTCGTCTGGCCCGAGGCAATATCGCTCTACGGGCATGACATGCGCGCCATCTTACTTGCAGAACGGCCGGAATATGCCTATATTTCAGTGAATCGTGCGCATATTGAGGCGATGCGAACGACCGAGCTTGCCAGCCTATACACACCATTGTGGCGAGCGTCGCTTTGGGGGGAGACGGATATCTCACCCAGCACCGCTGAACTCGTTACCGGATGGGCACCGGATTTCATGATGTTCGCACGGCGAGATATTCGTGACAAGGAATAGCCCGGTTTCCGCGCGGTCTATTGGCAAACTCGTTCGCTGGTACCAACGCAATCAGCGTGAGATGCCGTGGCGCGGTTCAACGGATCCGTACAAGATTTGGGTGAGTGAAGTTCTGCTTCAGCAGACGCAGGTGGAAACCGTGAAACCGTACTTTGAGCGGTTCATGAGAGCGTTTCCGACGGT
>CAZVXJ010000141.1:0-8301 GCA_964631675.1 uncultured Alphaproteobacteria bacterium | reverse complement strand
CTTGGAAAGACTTGAACTTTGCCATGCCTCGAGCAAACATGCCGGCACCGTACCGCTCGATCCCTGCGGCCAACATGACAGGTAAGTTACCCGCTCCCAGGATTGCAGCTTCGCGCACGGCGTTCTTAATGGCTTTCGCCGACGATCCTCCGTGACAAATAATTGAGATGCCGTTTACTCCGAGTAGTGGAACCCCTCCGACTTCGGCGTAATCAAAGTCCTTCTGAAGTTGTTTCAGTGCGGCACCACCCGCCGATTCAACTCCGTTGGTACTGGCAAGACTCTTCAGGCGGCTGAAGACGAGCGGCCCAACTGATTCAGCGAACTTAAGAATGATATTGCCAACGAATCCGTCGCACACGATGACATCCGCTTTTCCACGCAAGACATCACCGCCTTCGACATTGCCGATGAAATTCAAGCCACTGTGTTCAAGGAGATAATGGGCTGCCAGAACCTGTTCATTGCCTTTGCTTTTCTCCTCACCAATCGAGAGTAAGGCCACCGTTGGATTGGACTTGGCCCCCATGATCTCCATGAAGACCGATCCCATGATACCAAACTGGAGTAGATTGATGGGCTTGCAATCCGTATTGGCACCAACATCCACCAGGACGGCATACTTGCCACCGCCAATGGGCATCAAACTTCCGATCGTCGGACGTTTCACCCCCTCAATCAAACCTAAGATCATATAACTGGCAGCCATCTGGGCTCCAGTATTTCCAGCAGACACGATTGCGCTAGCACGCCCATCGCTGTGAAGCTGAACAGCCCGCAACAAGGAACTATTCGGCTTGGAGCGGAGGGACTTTCCCGGCTTATCTGTCATCAGGATGACATCGGGCGCATGCTCAATTTCAATGCGCGGGTTGGAAAGGCCTCCACGTGCATTGAGTTCTTGCTCGAGAATTTTCCTTTGGCCGACGAGTATGATGCGGAGGTCAGAACCCAATTCATCAAGTGCAGCGAGTGCACCTTCAATGGTGACTTGGGGGCCGTGGTCACCGCCCATTGCATCCAGGGCAATTACCATTCGTGCGACAGTTCAGCTAAGATCAGCGGGCACCGGTTAGGCGGATTTGACCTGCATTATTAATCTGCCATTGTAGTATCCGCATTCAGCACAAACCCGATGCGGTGCGTTGACCACGCCGCAGTTGCGGCACTTGGAGAGGCCGGGCGCATCAAGCTTAAAGTGTGTGCGACGGCGGTCTCGTCTTGACTTCCCCGTTCGCCTTTTTGGAACAGCCATTCGTGTCCTTCCTTCTGATTTATTTTGTTATCCTAATTCGTAAGAATCATGCAGCCAACTCATTGCAACTGCAGGTTTGGAGATTCAAGTCCGTACCGCATTGTGCGCACAGACCTCTGCAGTCTTCCCGGCACAGGCATTTTCCCGGCAGCCCAAGTAACAACAGGTCGCGAACTTCCTGGGTAATATCAAGATCAACAGTGCTTGAGCGAACTACCACGAGATTTGGGTCGTCGATATCCTCGCCACGTGACGGAGAACCCAAGACGTAGATCATTGGTCCCTCGACATTCAAGTCAAACGCGAACCCGGTTAAGCATCTATCACATTCAAGATTCACGGCAGCTGAAAGGCGAAAATTCACTTGAAGATAGGGGTCATGGCGATCGAGCCGGATGCGAACTTCAATGTCTCCGAACAGCGCTGGATCAAGATCCAATTGCTCTGGATTGGGAGACTCCGCGATATCATGGATTCCCCGCCTGTACGCGGGGAGATGTATCGTAAGCAACGCAAATTCCCTTAAACAAAAAATATAGCAATAGAACGGCAAAAGGTCAAGTCCGTAGCCGATTTCCCTCTGAAGCGTTGGTGCACTTCAATGAAAATTCTGAGTTTAGAGTGCAATGCTTGCGAAACTCATTAATATTAATATAAACAAATAGTTATAGATTGAACGACGAAAGTGTGACCACGCGCGACTAAACTCGATCTGACGACCAACAAAACCGGGCCCCCTTGCGAGAGCCCGAATGGCTTGTAGACCCCATTGAACTGTCTGTCAGGAGCGCTCAGTTCCCGGATCATCCATCTCGCCTTCAGGCTGAATACCGCCCATTTTGGATTCAAGTGACCGGATATGATCTCGTATCTTCGCTGCCTCCTCATAGGCCTCAGCCTCTACGCACTCCTTAAGTTTTTGGTGGAGATAAGCAATCTGCTCGAGTGCGGAACGATTCACTGGTTCGTTTGAAACAGCTGCTCCATCCATTACCTTGTCTGAAACCTGAATAGGAGCCTTCGTCTTAAGTGCCAAAGCGATCGCATCCGATGGTCTTGCATCAATCTTCTTTGTTTCACCACTCAGGTTTTGCATTTCAACGACTGCATAAAACGTGTTGTCTTTGAGTTCATTCACGGTCGCGGAGGTGACCTTGATGCCTCCTTCGGTCAACAAATGGGCGAACAAGTCGTAAGTCATTGGCCGAGCATATTCCAGCCCCTGCAACAGGAAAGATATGCTCTGGGCTTCCGCCGCCCCGATGAAAATAGGCAACCAGCGCTCACCCTCTTTTTCTTTTAGAATGACCACATACCCCTGATAGGGCGGACACACGCTAATGCCGATTACATCAACAGGAATAAACACTCGACCTCCTCTTACTGCAACGTCCTCTGCCATAGGAACCCGCACCCCGTTCATAACCAATTGGACCTCTCATTCCAAGTGCAATTCGCACGCCACCGGGTTCCTTGCTCACCTAGTTCTTGTCCTGACGGAGTTCCTTTCTAACCACTTTGCCACCTGCTCCACGGGGCAGCTCCTTGTAAAACTTGATAATCTTCGGGCATTTGTATGGGGCAAGGCGTTCCTTCGCATACTCGATAATTTCACTCGGACTAATGCTAGCGCCCTCTTTGAGCACAACACAGGCTTTGATCTCTTCACCATACAAATTGTCTGCAATTCCAACTACCGCGACCTCGAATACATGAGGAAGGCCCTCGATAATTGCTTCAACTTCGCGCGCATGAACGGGAAAGCCACCTTTAAGAATGCGCTCCTCGGAATGTGAAGAAATCACCAGGTATGACTGGTCGTCTAAATGTCCCACATCGCCGGTGTTGAGCCAGCCGTCCTTCAGTGCCTGTCGACTGCGTTCGGGACGGTTCCTGTAGCCACGCATCACAAGTGGTCCGCGAATGGCGACATTTCCATCTACACCGGGTGCCAAGATCTCCCCTGCTTCTCCGCGCACGACTATTTCCATTCCACCCAGCGGTTGACCTACCGTGTCGCGTCCGGAGAGGCCGGGGAACAAATTGATGGCAACCGGCCCGGTCGTCTCGGTAGTGCCGTATGCCTCAAATATCTTCTTGTTTAGTTTCTGATCGAAGTCCTGAGCCAACTCGGCGGGCAGTTTCGAGTCCACAGAGAGCGGGTACCGAAGCGATGACAGTTCGGCACGCTCAGATCCTGGAAATCCCAAAACCAACCGGTACATTGAAGGCGTCGCAGTGAAAACCGTGATTTGCTTTTGCTGCATGGTTTCAAGCACGTCGCCTGGATGAAATCTCGAGTGAATAACAGTTTCTGCACCGATGGTCAGCGCAAGATGCAGATCAATCGTAAGGCCACTGATAGAGGAAAAAGGGATAACGCTAAGAAACTTGTCTGATTCTCTAAGCCGAAGAGTCTGAGTTAGTTCGGAAACAGAGTGCGAAAAGTTGCCGTGAGTCAGTTCAGCTCCTCGCGGTGAACCACTTACACCCGAAGTGTACATGACCGCCGCAAGGGACTCCGGCGAAATGTCATTGTCAGCAGCCCGTGGTGTTCCAGAGTCGAGTAATTGCAGGAAACTGAGCGCATTCTGAGGTACTTCGTCACCCAGATAGATTCGGAAACGACAACTTTCGGAATACTCAATGGCCTTTTCCGTTTCTGCGGCCAACTTGTCCCAAGCTATGACCCCGACGGCCTCACTATTCTCGATCTGAGCAGCAATCTCGCGTGATTTGTGCTGCACGTGAATCGGCACAGAGACACTGCCAAGCCCCATGACGGCAAGGTGTGCAATCACAAAATGCGGACAGTTCGGCAACAGAATTGCAACCGTGTCACCACGGCGCAGTCCGTTTGCATGAAGTGCTCCACGGAATTTTGCGATTGCCTCTCCGAGTTCGCCGTACGTATACGTTCGTCCGTTGAACGTGAGTGCGGGTCGTGACGGCTCGCTCTCGATGTGCTTGCCAATGTGCTGGCAGATATTTTGCAGAGATGCCTCCCGTTCTGCGTAGAAAAAATTAGATTTGAGTCATACGGACAATTCTTTGACCCGGTCAAGGCTGCGATATTGTACAGCCTCAATGACATGCGGAAGCGCAACCTCCTCGCTGCCTTCCATGTCTGCAATGGTTCTCGAGATCTTTCGTATCCGATGATACGCGCGTGCGGAGAGTCCCATCCTGTCCATCGCCTGATGCAAGACCTCCAGTGAATCCGATCCGAGCGCAGCAAATCGCTCTATCTCACGATTTGTCATTTGGGAGTTCGAATACAGATCGGCACGAACGTTCTTGAATCGCGCACTTTGCCTTTGTCGAGCACTGCTCACTCTTGACTGAATGGACCCCGATTCTTCCTCACGGGAAGCCGTCGACAGATGTTTGACCGGCACGCGCGGGACCTCAACGTGAATATCGATGCGGTCGAGCAAAGGACCTGAAACTCGCGAAAGGTAGCGATTCACCTGCTCCGGCGTACATTTACATTCATGGTCAGGGTCCGTGTAATATCCACATGGGCAGGGATTCATCGCTGCAACCAGCATAAAATTCGCCGGATAGGTCAGGCTCACGGCAGCGCGAGACAGCGTCACCACACCGTCCTCCAATGGCTGGCGTAAGACCTCGAGCACGTTCTTATGGAACTCAGGCAGTTCATCGAGAAAGAGCACACCATTATGCGCCAGTGATACTTCTCCCGGACGAGGAATCATCCCACCGCCAATCAAACCGGCATCGGACACAGTGTGATGAGGCGAGCGAAACGGGCGATTCGCCACCAGCGCTTGACCCGGTTTCATCATCCCTGCAACTGAATGCACCCGTGTAGTTTCCAGTGCCTCCGCCATCGTGAATTCTGGCAGAATGGACGGCAATCTTCGTGCAAGCATCGTCTTACCTGATCCGGGAGGGCCAATCATCAGTAGGTTATGACCACCCGCAGCGGCGATTTCCAAAGCTCGCTTGACAGAAGCCTGCCCGCGAACTTCTCCGAAGTCACCGATGGATTCACGCGATGCAGCGAACAGTCCTTGACGGTCTACACTGATTGGCGCAATTGCCTTGTCGCCATTCAAGAAGTCTACTGCATCTCGAAGTGTTGTCACAGAATAGACATCGATGCCTTCGATCATCGCGGCTTCAGAGGCGTTCTCCTCAGGCACCACAAGCTGCCGGTGCTTCGTTCCTTTCAACGAGTTAGCAATAGGAAGCGCCCCTCTCATGGGCCGAATCTTGCCATCCAGCGCAAGTTCACCCAGCAGCACCGTTTTCTCAGGATCCACGTGGGCCAACTGCCCCGAAGCGATCAATATCCCTACAGCCATCGGCAAGTCAAAAGCACTGCCTTCCTTACGGATATCAGCAGGTGCGAGATTCACTGTGATCTTCCGATTGGGAAAAACAAAGCCCGAATTCTTGATGGCGGCCGACACTCGTTCGCGTGATTCTTTGACCGCGCTGTCCGGTAACCCCACGACATTAAATGGCGGATTCACACCGTTCTCGAGATGGCTTTCAACCTTCACGAGGTATGCGTCCACACCAAGCAGGGCGGCAGAAACTACTTCAGAGAACACGAGTGTGACGTGAGAAGGTTAGGAATCAGGGAAATTGTAATCACGCGTCGGCACTGACATTGCCTACTGCTGTCGAAAATTTGCTCATGAAATCTGGCGTTCCCAGAAACGCCAACGCTTGTACGGTTTTGAACCCATACTGATAGCGGCTTGATTCATATTATGATTGTCTTCCAGAATCCAGCTAAACTCCCCCCAATTGTATCCGGCCTTGGTACCATCCAGATATGTGCGGCAGTAGAATGCGATGTCGATACCGCGCAGACGATACTCGGGTACTACGCCCATCGAAAGCACTCGTAAACGATTGATCTTCTTTTTCTGCGCAAGCAACGTGATTAGTCCGGTGGGAAAGAGCCTGCCATTGATTTTCTTTTGCAGGACGTGAAGATCGGGCAGGGCAAGGCTGAATCCAACGGGCTTGCCGGCTTCATTTTCGGCAAAGAAGATTACGCGAGGGTCATAGCCAAGTTTAAGCATCTGTGCCATCAGCTTGAGTTCAGCGCGAGTCATGGGGACAAAACCCCAATTTGATTCCCACGCCTTATTGTAGACCTCTTCGATGCGGTCCACTTCACTCCAGAATTGCTTTGGGTTGAAAGGCCGAATCTTGATCTTAAGGCGGGCCTCAATTTTCTCTCCGAGCTTGATGACGCGATCGCTGATCTCGCCGATATGCATCTCGTATGCAAGTATGTCCTTCGCCTTAACGAACCCGGCTTGCTCTACAAGCGTATTGTAGTAGGGAGGGTTGTGCGTCATCAGGACAGCCGGCGGCGTATCAAAACCCTCGACGAGCATTCCGCACTCATCGTTGGTGCTGAAGTTCACTGGGCCACGAATTGAAGTGAGCCCCTTTTGCTTCAAGTATGCCGCCGCCACATCCAACAAGGCTGTGGCGACTGCCTGATCATTGATGCAGTCAAAGAAGCCGAAGAATCCGACATTATCGGAATGAAACTCATTGTGAAGCCTGTTGACCACCGCGGAAATCCGTCCAACGGGCACGCCACTCTGATCCAGAGCCAGCCACGACTGGACCTCGCCGTGTTCAAAGAACGGATTGTTCTTCTTGAATCGGGTCTTATGGTCAAAGAGCAGGGGTGGAACCCAAGCGGGATCAGCGCTGAGGATCTTCCACGGGAAACGAAGAAAAGTGCGAAGCTGATTCGCCGTCGTCACTTGTTGAATGGTGGGAACGATGAGCAGCAACCTCTTGCATATGAAATTGTTTTGCTACTTTAGCTATCTTGTCCAAGGCAAAGTCGAGCTGCTCAATTGTATGCGTGGACATGACAGAAAAACGTATCAGACTCTGCCCCGGCTGCACCGCAGGCGGTACCACCGGATTTACGAAAACGCCTTGATCTTCAAGAGTGCGGCAAATCTGAAAACAGGCCATCTCATCTCCAGCAAGGACGGGCATGATGGGCGTCTCGCTTAAACCAGTTTCCAGCCCAATCGACTCAAGCCCTTTCCGCAGGTAGTTCGTGTTTCTCCACAAAAGCTGCTGACGCTCCGGTTCAGCTTGAATGATTTTAATGGCCTGAATCACCGCACCCACCGAAGCCGGCGGAGGACTTGCAGTAAAAATCAGTGCGCGGCTGTGGTGTTTGAGATAGTGAATAGTATCTTCGGACGCTGCAACGAATCCGCCAATTGACGCAAGAGACTTGGAAAAGGTTCCGACTACCAAGTCAACATCGTTTGTGACCCCAAAATGCTGGGCAGTACCCCCACCTTGTGCTCCCAGCACACCGACTCCATGCGCATCATCAAGCATCAAGTCGGCATCATGGCGGTGACATATATCCAGCGCCTCGCGCAGGCGGACAATATCGCCCTCCATTGAAAACACACCCTCGGTAATAACGAGCTTTGATTTGCCTTCGAGCATCTTCAGTACCCGCTCGAGATCGGTCATATCATTGTGCCGGAATTTGACCATCTTGCCAAATGAAAGCCTGCATCCATCAATGATAGACGCGTGGTCAAGTGAATCTGTTACCAGATATGTATTGCGACCGACGAGTGTGGCAATTGCCCCGAGATTTGCTTGATAGCCGGTCGTAAACAACAGCACAGACTCTTTGCCGATAAAACCTGCGAGCGCTTCTTCACATTCGATGTGGATCTTCAGCGTCCCATTCAGAAATCGCGAACCTGCGCAACCCGAACCGTACTGCCGGATTGCTTCGATAGCGGCTTCTTTGACTTTTGGATGATTGGTCAAGCCGAGGTAGTTATTCGACCCAAGCATCAAGATATCCTGTCCGTGCATACGTACCATTGTGTCCTGATCCGAATCAATCGCGCGGAAATACGGATAGACCCCCGCGGCAATGACTTGGCGCGCGGTCTGAAATCGAGACACTTTTTCGGAAATTCTCATCAACCTAAAATTGCTGAATGCAACGAACTACCACTTTTTCGAAAACAGATCGGACAGGTAGGGCAAGAAAA
>CAZVXJ010000140.1:0-8320 GCA_964631675.1 uncultured Alphaproteobacteria bacterium | reverse complement strand
CAGAGGGCTGCGTTGGGTAGCTGCCGGACAGGCAATGCCCGAATTCGCGAGCTCCTACAAAAATGTCGACGCGACTGGGCTGAGTGAGAACAAATCTGTACCAATCCGACTGAGTTCCATTCGAACTGTCACCAATGATAGAATCATTCGGTGCCAGTGTTTCCGCAGTCAGACATGTGTAATGTCCCACAGCAGACTCATTACGCGGGCAGGCCACACAGGTCAGCACGAATTCGTAGTGCGAAAAGCTGGCTGCGCTGCTGGAAGTTCCCACATGGATGTAGTAGGTGTTGCCCGCGAGCAGATTGTGCTTGAGATAGGTGACTCTGTCCTGCGGTTCGCCACAGTCCTGATTCACCGCCGATGCCGCGTAGGCAGTCTGAACGCCGTTCTCGCAGCAATCGCCGCGCAAGATGCGAATAGAAGGCAGCACCAGTTCCGACATGCGAAGCCGGAATTGATAATCGCCGGTGACGCTCGGAGTGAATCGATAAAACAGTTCGTTGTAGGGTGCGGCGGCGGGAGTCGAACAATCGTTGTCGCCATCCAGATCGCCTTCATCAACAAACGGACAGCCGTTGATCGAGAAAACATCGGCACAGGAGGGAGATCCTTCATCAAGCGATTGTGCCGAGCTATAGGGAACTACCATCGTGCACACGAACAAAATCAAAATACTCAGAAACATTTTCATAACAACCTCAAGCAGCCGGGGTTATTTGCATTCGCACACTGTATCACCAGTCGGCGTGCAATATAATCTCGGCTATACGCAGGCGCAAGGAGTAGCTCCGGATTTCTTGATGTGAATTTTTTTGCGGCTTGCAGATTGCCTGAGGCTAAATATGCTCAGTATGTTTTATAGAAGTGTTGACTCAAGTTTTCTTGAAGTTAAGCCGCCTGTTCGAATCTGAAACTGTCCAAACCGATGAGTGAAGGACATGAGCTGTGCGAGGTTGCCTTGCTTCATGAACCTTCTTAATATAGTAACCATACACACGGCAAAAATCCCCACCTGTTTCCAAGCGGGGATTCCCGTCGCACAGCATCCATTGGGTGAAGCTATTTCAGCGCAACAATCTTCTCGGTGTGTGAGACTCCGGCCGCACTAAGCGAAATGAAATACACACCGGATCCAAAGGTACCGGAGTTCCAGCGCAGTTGATGTGTTCCCGCATTCAGAAGTTGATCTGCGACCAGCGCTACTCTTCGACCGGTGAGATCATAGATCTCGATTCGTGTGTGCGATGCGGAAGGCAACGCAAATGGAATCGTGACTTCCGCGTTGAACGGATTCGGGTATGACGGCCCGAGCGTAACTTCAGCCGGTAGCAAGGTAGAAGGCTCGTTTGCGGCATCGGCCTGCATCGTAAACGACCAAATGGGGCTGGGAGTTGTGCCGAATTCATTGACCGCGGCGATGCCCCAGTAATATGTCACACCCGGTTCCACTTGAGCCGATACGTCCAGCAAATTTGCGGTGATGTGTTCAGCCAGCATCGGAGGCGGGTTTTCCGTACCAAAGCACACATTGTAGAAGTCGGCAGTGGCCGAGGCAGTCCACTCAATCTCGAGTGGTTCGATGACATCGGTCGCACTATCCAGCGGGAATAGATTGGACGCGGGTTCCGGAATATTGCCAGTCATGAACGACCACGTGGTCCCCGGGGTAACACCAGCGTCATTTCCGGAATCAATCCGCCAAGAGTAAACCGTTCCGAGTTCCAGCGGACCGGTGATTACATAGGTGGTTCCGCCCTGATTGTCGGATACGAGTTCCAGCGGTTCATTGATTCCAAAGTATACATCCTGTGTGATGGTTCCATCACCGGGCGTCCAGGAGAGAGTAAGCTCGCTGATTGCCACGTCGACTGCACCGTTCGCGGGTTCTGGATTTGTTGCGGGTTCGGGCGGCTGCGGCAGTATGGTTTCTGTAGCGGTTGCTTGAATCGTGGTGTTCGGCCCAGGTTGCGAACCTTGATGAGCGCCAATATACAATCTCACATTCCCTGCGCCTGCAGCCGGAGCGTGCCAATTAAATGTCGCAGACACCTGATCGAAGGTCGACAGGTGAATGCCATTGGTTTCTCCTGCGACACTGTAGGTGGACGTCCCCTGACCACCGCTAATTACTCCGGCATTCTGGTTGTTCGCCTGTCTGCGGATTGAACCGTTGAAGTTCTTGATCGCCTGACCGGACAGTCGCTGTATGGTGATCACATAGGTAGAATCCGGAATGTACTCCGTTGGAAATCCGCTGATTGCTACCGTACCGCCGGCGGAACCATGGCAGGTGGATGCACAAGTGCCGCGGCCCGGCGCTCCGGAATAACCGACATTTGTCGGAACTGCAAGTGCGGTGAGGAAAACGAAGAAACAGGAAAAGAGGATGGCGAGCAGGTGCATGGTGAGGCTCCGAGGTTTAGGCGGACGGAAGGTTCATGTGATGAATTCGCAAGAAGAACACAGTATATTCATCGATGAGAAATTCACCTCTGCCGGACCCGGTGGTTTCCCGATATTGAGCAATGCCCGCAACCGAGTCAAACCGAATCCGGCAGAAAGTGAACTTCAAAGGCGGCACTCCGCCGCACAGAAATCAGGACTCACGCCACTTGATGGTACAACCAAATGCTTTTGTGACGTTCGTCGATATCTTCTCAGGTGTACCGGCGAGATACAGATCAAGCGCATTTTTCAGGTCGCGCGTCTTGACTTCTTTGGCTTCGCTATTGTCGTCAATTCGCCCGCGGTACACAAGCTGTAGTTCCGGCGAGACGAGAAAGACTTCAGGCGTGCGTGCCGCGCCGTAAGCTTTGGCAATCGCCTGGGTATCATCATAGAGATACGGGAATGGATAACTCTTATCCTTTGCGCGCAGCTTCATCTTGTCAAAGCTGTCTTCCGGCTGCTTTTTGGGATCGTTCGGATTAATCAATACGAATTTCACTCCCTTGTCGGCGTATTCCTTCTGCATCTCGATCAACCGCGGCTCATAGGCCTTCGCAAACGGACAATGATTGCAGGTGAAGACCACGACAATGGCCTTGTTGCCGGCGAGGGACTCGAGTGATACCATCGATTCATCAACGTTCTTGAGAGAAAATGCCGGTACAGTTTCACCGGGCTTGGGGCCGACGAGTGGTGCCGGTTTATCAGCGGTCTTGGCTGGTTCAGTACGGGTTTCTTCGGCCATTGCAATAGTTGAGATGGTGAAGACGGCAAGGAGGGTTACAATAAGACTTACGCGCGCAGTGATTTTCATTCTGGGTTTCCTAACAGTTGACATTTCCGATGAATTCCCTTACACTTACTGGGTAGCTGCCTCCCAAATCAGTACGAGGGGAGGAGCAACCTTCGACCATCTAACGCACTCCAAGGAGCGGATTCTCCCGCTCAAAATCAATGAGTCGTTCCCGGGCGGGAGGGTTCAGGTGTTTCCGAGTCTGCATAATTTGCTTAGCACTATCCAAAGGAGAGCATCCCATGCATGGTTATTGCCACGTTGAGATTCCGGCCACCGATACCGATCAGGCCGCAAGGTTCTACTCGAACCTGTTTGGCTGGACTACCAAGGAGATGGCACCGGGATACGTATTCTACATGGATCAGGCTGGAGAAATCCTCGGCGGCATTACGAAGGTTGCCAAGATGCCTGACAACACTGATTTTCAGAACTATGTCGAGGTCCCAAGCACGGCTCACGTGATCGAAAAGGCGAAGAAGCTTGGCGCAACCATCCATTCTGAACGCCGAGCAGTCCCGTCAGGGAGCGGCGGCTGGATTGCCGTGCTGCGCAGTCCGGATGGGTTTCTGTTCGGAATTTTTGGCGAGGAATAGTTACGTTTGCTGATTCGCCGGCTTTCGGAAAGACTGGAATTTCTCGGCGGGGACGGCACACGCTTGCGTGAACTGCTGAATGCCCGAACGGAGCCGCTCGAGTGCCGCTACAGTTTGGCTCATGCGCGGCTCGATGCCGGACGCTCTTCGATTCTTCACGCGCTGAAGTCGTCCGAGGTCTATTATATTCTCAGTGGCAGCGGCGAGATGGAGATTGACGGCGAGAGAGAGATCGTGAATCCGGGAGACACGATCTTTATTCCTCCTCTGGCAAAGCAGCGGCTACACGCCTCTGGAGATGTGCCCCTTGAGTTTCTATGCATCGTGGATCCGGCTTGGCGCCCCGAGGACGAAACGGTTCTGGCCTAAGTGATCATGCGCTGCCAAGCATACGCGCCGGAAGTTTGAAAACAGAAGAGGCGCCCCGGTATGGGTCGCCTCTTTGTTTCGGCCTTTATGAAGAGCGCCTGTTACGTGCGTGCCATTGCCTTAGTGGCCGGACGCTTTCCCCGACGATGATCGGTAGGAGCGACCTCCTTGACTTCCATGGCTTCCGGTTCGAGGATCATGCTCTTGCTTACCCACTCTTGGAGGGCCTCCTGCGTGAACTTGATTTGTCCCCCGAGTCGAAAATGCGGCACTCCCCAACGCTTGTAACCGTTGCGGAGAGCGGCTGGAGTCTTACCCAGGAATTTGGCAGCCTGCTGAATGTTTAGAATTACCATGGTTTCTCACCCTTTCGTTGATCCGCCGACAAGTTCGGCTTCCGTTTGACACATGTCCAAGATTGATGTGGCTGCAATTTTTCATACGCCAATTCCCATGAAAAGTTCCTGCAAGTCGTAAATGGCGAACACACTTTACTTTAAGCCACGTAAGTCGCCGTAATATGCCATTTTCACTTGCCTTTCAACAGATTATTCCCTGCTTTGGCCCCTACAAACCTCTCAGAAGCCTCCAACCTGCCTCTCGTTGCATGGCCTATCATGGAAAATAACTGGGTTCTATTGGCGGAGATTGTTGCCGCCGGAATAATACTGATATACCTTTTCTTTCGCAAGGGGAAAAAGGGAGTCTCGTACCCCGGCTCTTTCCGTAGAATCGACATAAAACTGCACGGTTCTTTGCAACCACGCGAGATTTGCATTGGTTCTGGCGAAACTGTCCACCTTTATATACATCGATATGATGCCGAGCCGTCTGAAGAACTATTTGAAATTGATGCACTTGAACTGTATGAGCTACTTCCGGCAGGTCATACCACAATCATCAAAGTGGCTTCAGAAAGGAGAGGCCGTTTTCCCATTGTGTTGGGCGCCGAAAAGGAGGTCGGGGTACTGGTTATCCAATGAGGTAGAACCCACATACAGCCCGCACAATCCGTATTTTCATGGCTGGCCGCGCGATTCCGGGCTTTCGGAATTCAGTGGTGAGCCATTTTGTTTTTTGGAATGATCAATGCGTTCATTGACAACGGAGAGGCGGCGGACTATATTGAATTGTTACGATTAAGTTACGAGGCGGGTCAGGATTTATCTGGAGGCAGAGATGAAATCCTTCTTACTCATAGTCATAGTAGTCAGTGTCAATGTTTGTCAGGCTCAACCCGGAGGCGAGTCCTGCGCGAATGCCACGGTGATTCCGACGGTTCCGTTTAATAGTCCGGGGCAGATGGGACTGACGGACGACTGCGCGGGAGCGCCGTTTCGTGATGTATTTTACACGTTCACTCCGCTCGCTGCCGGACAGTATCATGTGTCCATGTGCGGATCGAGCGATGATACGATGCTTAGACTTTGGGCAGGCGGCTGCTGCGTGAACTTAGTGCAGACGTCGTTCGCAGGCTGTAACGACGATCCGGATTTTCTGTTCACCGTCACTACGCCCGGACATCCATATGTGTTTGAACTGGGTTACACCTCACCCGCCTCGCCACGACAGGGATATCTCTTTGTGTTAACCGGGCCGCCGCAGATTCAGCCATGTGGTGGTATGCTGCAGATTTCACAGGCGAGTCTCTCGTTTCCGCCGACCTACGTGGGCGCGAACTCCGTACAGCAAATCGTCGTATCCAATACGAGTGCCAGCAGCGATCTCTGCGTGAGCGATCTGCGTACGAACGGTTCAGTCTGGAATGCCACACCCGACAGTTTCCGGCTCGGACCCAATTCACAGCAGGTCGTGCTCGTGACTTTCGCACCGACGTTCGAGCATGATTTTCTCGGTGTGATCGAGATTCTCTCCAGCGATACGGCCAATCCTGTGGACAGTGTGCTGCTTGATGCAATAGGATGTCAAGCGGCCGTCAATCCTCCGATGCCCGTGCTTCGCGATGCGAACGCTCCGGGGACTGTCTATTATGAAGCTCCGTTCTTAGCCGACCGTCCTGCACAGGAATATGCTATCGAAGTCGTGAGTGAAGGCGTCTGGGTAGATTATCCGTCGGGCACTTCCGAGACTCCAGTTTGGGCGACGTCCTCACAGTGGGGAATTGGCGGAAGAAACTTCGTCGACGGGCTCACATCCGGTGCGCCGTTTCAATTGCGGTTCCACTCGCGCGATTGCACCGGGGCGCAGCTGGCCGGGCCGATTGCAAACGGAAATGCGCCGCCGGACATTGTGCTCGCGAACCCCGATCTGACGATTAAGCTGCTGGGTGATTCCACATTGAAACTCAGTTGGAAGCTGTGTCGTGATACGAGCGGACGAGAAGTCGCCAACTTGGGCTGGAATGTTTTTCGCGGATTGAATGCCGACAGTCCGCTAGACCTTTGGCAAACTCTGGATGCGGAAGATACGACACTCACCTTCATAAGACAGAATGACCGCGAGTTTTTCGTGGTCCGCTCTTCCCCGCTCAATCACTGGCGGGGGGCAAGGCCGTTTATCTCATGGCCACCCGGCGGTGCACGCGTCGCCGGATGGACCGATGTGGTGATTAAGGATGCCGTACACAAATCGGAGTGGGATACGTTTCGGATTGAAGCCGATTCGATGGGCCAGAACTTAATCATCGGCACGAGCGAAGACAATACGACGGGATTGATGAGCGAATACGGGACGTTTGCGAATCTGAGCGGATTGGGCAACGGACCGCGCGAGATTACCGCCACCGTCACCGATCACAGCGGGACGGTTTACGAACATTCAGTTACGGTGGCCGTGACTGCAATGCCGTATGCGACCTTCACGGCGACCTACGATTCCGTGAATCGCCGCTATACGGTGACAGAGTCGGGAACGGTGCTGCCTTCCGGTTCCACACAAATTGGCACACTGTGGAGATTCAGTCACGTTGCCGAGCGGTATGGCCCGACCGTCACCGTGCCGTGGTCACCGGATTTTGATTCGCTGATGATTGTCTACTGCGATCCGCAAGTCGATCATCCGCCCGTTTACGCGGACGATCAGACACATGCGCTGCCGGGTGAGAACGGTGGTTTGCAGCCGAAGACTGAGCAGACACCGGTGACGTGGAATTACATCAAGTGCTGCTGCAAGGAAATCGTTCTGAATTCGGGACCGGGCGAATCAGACGTAAAATATAAAGGACAGAAAGGCCGATTGGGTCCGATTGCGGAATGTGATGCCGGCGGGAGTTACACGATTGGTTTTGCCTTCTCGGTATCCGCAACATACACCTTTGAACTTGCGCCTGCTCCCAGCAACTGCACTTGTGGCCAGGACGCCAAGGGCACACGCGTCATCAGTACGGGCAACTGCAGTGAATCCAGTCACACGTGCGCAGTCACAAAAATAGACACAGTCTGCAAGTTTAATGACGCGCGTCCGACTGTACGATATTGTTATAGTGACACCAACGATGGATTTGGCAACGATGGATTCGGCCCGGCGGACATGATCGGACAGACCGAAGGCCGCAACCGCGGGCCGCGCGACGGCACCGGACTGAAGGGTGGCCGGGTAGCCGCACGAAAAACGGGCAAGGCAGAGGGAACGACACAGTGGTATGACCCTGCGCTCGAGTATGGAAAGCTTGGCAAGAATAGCTGCATTCACGATGTTGCACACAACAAGTTTTTTGCACGAGCGGATCCGAGCTGCAATGCGGAAATGCCTTGCTGTATTTTGTGGGAAACTGCGTGGGATGTTTCTATCTGCCGAGACGAGAATGGGTGTCATGTTGCGGCGGGTCCTCCACCTACCATCACACCTTTGCCTGTACCTGCAGGCGGGTGTCCGGCATTGGCGCCATAGCATGGAAGATTCCGGGTATAGCCATCTGTTGCTAGGATAAATTCCGACACATGCCGCGGCGGCCACTGCGAAAGTAGTTTCGCAGTGAAGCAGAAGAGACGGCGCGATGCCGTCTCTTCTGCATTCATTCGGTCTGTGACGCGTCTGCCAGGAAGCGACCGGGGTGCCTCACTTCCGGAGAACACCGAAATTGACTTTGACTCCCTGCCTGTTTTTCTTGCGCATAGAATCAGACCTATGAGGTCCCATTCATTTTATGGAT
>CAZVXJ010000139.1:0-8358 GCA_964631675.1 uncultured Alphaproteobacteria bacterium | reverse complement strand
GATCTTTAGATATCAGATTCCTCAGGGCGGAGGCACATTTTCGATCGAGGTCGCCGGTGCTACTGCAAACACTGTGCAGCTTTATGCGCTGGTACTGGACTTTTTCAATGCGGATGATCCCTATCTGATCACTTGCCCGATAGAATTTGGTGTAACGAACTTCGGGACATCGTTACAACGTACGACACAGTTCTTCAACCCGTCTGGTGGCGCGCGAAATGTATCCATGATTTCAGCTTCGGAAGGATTCACGGTCCTGACTCCCGGACCCTATGTCGTTCCGGCACAGGGAACGCTGGACATCATCGTTGAATACCCGGGTACGGAGTTAGGAGACCACACAGGGATTCTTTCCATCGCTCACGATGGACCCAGCGCACTGCTCGAGTGTGAATTGAGCGGCCGCACGGTCACTTCAAGTCTACAATTTGTGACCGGAACCAACCTGAATTTTGGGGATGTACCGGTTTACACCACCGACAGTGCCCGTGTGATACTTCGCGCGAATGGAAACACCCCTCTGATCATCCATCAGATTCAGCTTCCGCAGCCGTTTGGATTGGATTTTGGCGGTCCGTACGAAATGAATCCCACTCAGTCGCTCATCCTCTGGCCGCGATTCATTCCGACACTTGAACAATCCTATGACGGTCTGATGATCATTACACACTCTGCTCCCAGTTCTCCTGACACGGTTTTCTTGCATGGAGTGGGAATTGAAAACCTCGATGTGCCGGTGCATCCCGATCCGGTGTATTCGTATCGTCTTGAAGGAAACTACCCGAATCCGTTCAATCCGCTCACGACCATCCGCTATGAGCTTGGATCGGCTACACGCGTTTCGCTCACAGTGTTTGACATTGAGGGTCGCCTCATCCGTGAACTGGTGAACAATCACGAGACCGCCGGTGATCACGCGGTCACGTTCGATGCCCATGGCTTGTCGTCCGGGATCTACTTCTACCGGTTGGTGACCGCGGAATTCTCCGACATTGGGAAAATGGTGCTGATGAAATAACCTTTGGGGGCGGCCTTCTTGGTCGCCCTTTCTCTTTCGCTGTCTTCACCCCCTTGCTGTAGCGGGGGGCAGGGGGGTAACTTAACTTTCACAATGTCCGAAAGAATCAAAGTCACTTCAAAAATCTGCAAGACCCTTGACGTCGGGCTTCGTCGCGCGCTGTTTGGCGGGAACATGATGGCTTGGCTGGATGAAGCGGCGAGTATCTTTGCGCATCAGTATACCGGGGAGGAGCTGATGGTTACGGTCAAGTTCGGTGAACTCGAGTTCCACAACCCGGTGTGGGAAGGTCAGATCGTCGATTTCTATGTCAGCAATCCCATGATCGGCAAGACATCACTTCGATTCGACATCGAAGGCTACACCGCCGGGGATCGGCTGGTGGCGCGAACTTCGGCTGTGTTCGTCGCCGTCGACGAACATTACAAGCCGAAGGTGATCGAGAAATTCAAGAAGCATTGAGATCGGGTCAGCCCAACAAACCTGCTAGATTGCGAAGGATTCAGGCAGCCTAATGAACAGAATTTGGATTAGTGTGTATGTTCTAATAAGCGTTTCTGCGCCAGTGCTTCATGCGGATTGGGCCCTACAGCCGACCGGTGTTTCGCAGACTCTGGCCTGCATAGATTTTGCGAATCCAGACACCGGATGGTCGTGCGGAGCCAACGGCACCTTGATCCGAACATATGATGGCGGCGAATCATGGCAAATCCTGGATGGCCTGGGCACGCTGCAAACGTTTTCGCTTGATTTCGTCAATGAGAACAGCGGCTGGGTTGTTGGCAATACAGGCAACATTTGGCGCACGTCGGACGGTGGCGAGAACTGGACTCAGCAGTTGAGCGGTACCGGGCCGCAGGTTTATCTTGGAGTACACTTTGCTGATGTCAACAATGGCTGGGTAGTCGGACGACTGGGACTCTTGTGGCACACCTCGAATGGCGGCGCGACATGGGAAGAGCAGGAACATGGAAACCCCGATCAATTGCAAAGTGCCTTTGCCCTCTCGCCAACGCAGTGTGTGATCACCGGAGTCAACGGAAACATCTGGCGCACCGATGATGGTGGGCTAAACTGGGTGTATCAAACCAGCGGCGTGACTTCCGCCATATATAGCTCCTATTGGATTGATCTCAATACGGGCTGGGCATGCGGTCCCAATGGCGTTATCATTCATACTACTGACGGCGGAAATACATGGACTCCGCAAACCAGCGGTTCCACACAGTTGTTATACAGCATTTATTTCTCGGATGAAGTGAACGGAATTTGCGTGGGCGACAGCGGTACTATTCTACACACCTCGAACGGTGGGGCTAACTGGAATCCATACGATCTGGGTTCGCTCTCAAGGCTGCGTTGTGTTCGAATGAATGGAGCCAACGAAGCCTGGGCATGTGCAGTGACTGGCGAAGTGTTTCATTATGCCGTCACAGCATTGGTTGCTCCCACGGGGTTGGTAATCAATCGAGACGGAAACGACATTCGTTTGAATTGGGACGCAACCGATGCACCGTTCTATAATGTTTACAGCGATCCGTCTCCTGATGGTCCATTTGAGACTTTTGAGCTGCAATCATCGCTTCCCACCGCGGTGATTTCAGACCCATTCTCAATCATGCCCAGACTTTTCTATCGCGTGACGGCGACAAACGTGGAGCGCTAAGTGCGATGGCGAGTTTGAGCCTGACCGAAATCATCTGGAACCAATTCGGTGCGGCGATTGACTCGCTTGAAAGTGCAATCCGCGTGTGTCCCGAACCAGTCTGGAAAGCGCGCGTGCCCGGTCGCGAAACACCCGCACACGATTTTTGGTACATTGTTTTTCACACGCTGTTCTGGACAGATTGCTAT
Source organism: uncultured Alphaproteobacteria bacterium (assembly GCA_964631675.1). GTDB lineage: Bacteria > Electryoneota > RPQS01 > RPQS01 > RPQS01 > CAZVXJ01. The sequence continues at coordinate 5,486 of CAZVXJ010000139.1, read as the reverse complement.
CTGCACGAGACTTCCAAAACTTTTGCCGAGCAGTCGAAGTATGGCGTGACTGAATTTGATCCCGAAGGCGCCTATCCGGATCGGATCTATTCGCAGGGCGAAATGCTGGAGTACCTTGCGTATGTGCGCGAAAAATGCCGCGCACGAGTTTCCACGGCAACCGAAGAAAGTCTGTACGCGTTCTGGGATAGCGAGAGCAAGAAAGACTTTCCTGTACTGGAACTACATCTCTATAACATGCGGCACGTACAGCACCACGCGGCGCAGTTGAACTTGATGTTGCGGCAAACGGTTGATGATGCACCGAAGTGGGTCAGTAGAGCAAAGCGTTGACATGCCGTCACGCAGAAATGCCCGCACGTTGGCCCGCAAATTGTATTGATCATTAAGTCTTACCTTTCAAAGTTTAAGTCTCAAGTTTTTCCCAAAGCATGACCACACCCATGACCAAGCGCCACGACGCGCTAAAAGAAATTGAGGGCCGCAAATCCCCTGTGCTAAACGGCAACGGGAACCATCTTTCTGCGACCGATCTGTTCGGGCAAAACGTTTTTTCGCTTGCGACCATGCGGCAGATGCTCCCGAAGCAGGTGTACACGCACATGGCCGAGATCATCGAGAAAGGTATTCCACTTGATCCGGCTACAGCGGATATTGTCGCCGCCGCGATGAAGGACTGGGCGCTGGCACGAGGAGCAACGCACTACAGCCACTGGTTTCACCCGCTGACCGGACTTACGGCGGAGAAGCACACATCTTTTCTGACTACCAGCAAAGACGGCAGTGTAATCACCGAATTCACCGGTGCAAATCTCTTGCAGGGTGAGCCGGACGCTTCGAGTTTCCCATCAGGTGGAATTCGCTCCACATTTGAAGCTCGTGGATATTCGGGTTGGGATCCTACTAGTGCAGCATTTCTCATGGAAGGAACATTTGGAAAAACTCTCTGCGTTCCTTCTGTCTTCTTGGGGTGGGGTGGACATGCGCTGGATAAAAAGGCACCGCTGCTTCGAAGTGCGGATGCCATCAGCCGCGCAGCCCTGCGCGTGCTCCAACTTTTTGGAAACAGCTCGGCCACTCGCGTCATGACCACGCTCGGCTGCGAGCAGGAATTTTTCTTGATAGACCGCAGTTACTACCTGCAGCGGCCCGATTTGATTACGTGCGGCCGCACACTATACGGCGCAAAACCGTCTAAGGGCCAGGAGATGGAGGACCACTATTTCGGCGCAATCAAGGATCGTGTGCTGGCATACATGGAGGACCTCGAACGGGAACTATACAAGCTCGGTATTCCTGTTACCACGCGTCATAATGAGGTTGCGCCGTCACAGTTTGAGATTGCGCCAGTTTTCGAGCGCGTGAATGTGGCAACCGACCATAACCAACTCACGATGGTTGTGATGAAGCGAGTTGCCCACAAACACCATTTTGAGTGCCTCTTGCATGAGAAGCCGTTTGCCGGAGTGAATGGGAGTGGTAAGCACAATAACTGGAGTATGGCCGACGATTTCGGAAACAACCTCCTGGATCCCGGACACACGCCTCAGGAAAATGCCCAGTTCCTTGTGTTCCTCACCTCGGTGATTCGGGCGGTCCATGTGCATGCCGATTTGCTGAGAGCATCGATCGCGACGCCGCATAACGATCACCGACTGGGAGCGAATGAGGCACCGCCCGCAATCATGAGTATTTACCTCGGGGACGTGCTCTCGCACGTTGTGGATTCCATCGTGCAAGGATCCACGGCAACGAAACGCCAACAGCAATTCCTGGATATCGGCGTGTCGACGCTTCCGGCTTTGCCGATGCATGATTCAGATCGCAACCGCACGTCGCCCTTCGCATATACCGGCAACAAATTTGAATTCCGCGCTGTAGGTTCCGGGCAAAATGTGGCAAGGCCCAACATGGTACTGAATACCATCGTGGCGGATTCCCTGGAGTTTATGGCGACCGACATCGAATCCCGAATCAAGAGTGGTCATCCCTTCAATGAAGCAGTGCAAAATTCTGTTCAACAACAGCTTTCTGAACACTCCGCAGTGATTTTCAACGGCGATAATTATTCCGCAGAGTGGCACAGCGAAGCCGCCAGTCGCGGGCTGCCCAATCTTCGTTCTTGCATTGATGCCGTACCTGCACTCGTTACGGCTAAGGCCACCGAACTATTCACCAAAACGAAGGTGCTCAATGAACAAGAGCTGCAGAGCCGGTATATCATCATCTTGGAAAATTACGTCAAGACGATTGCAATCGAAGCCGGTGTCACTTCGGATATGGGAAGAACAATGATTCTGCCGGCTGCAATTGCCTATCAAAAGCTGTGCGCTGAATCCCTCGAAGCATTCGGGACGGCCAGTGAAAAACCCAGCAATGCCCAGCGTGCGATGCTGACCAAGATTGGTGCGGCTGTCGACCGGATGATCGAGGCTTTGGACCGCCTTGATGAAAGCCGAAGAGTATCCGACTCCCATCATGGTGATCCAATTGATCACGCCCGTATGTACAAGGAGCAAGTGCTTCCGGCGATGTTGGACACGCGCGCTGCAGGCGACTCGCTGGAGGAAATTGTGGAGGACAGGCTCTGGCCGCTTCCAAAGTACCGCGAGATGTTATTCCTCGCATAGCCTCCGAAACGCTAGACCAATCGGCGCGCCTGCTCATCTTGATGCAGGCGCGCTGTTTATCTCAGGGACTCTTAATTTTTAATTATTATATGTTTAGACACTCACGCAGTGGTCACGCGAATCACCCTACATTCATGATTGAGGTGTCATTCGAGTGGCAAAACAATTGTGATTCTGTCTAAAGGCGCAGCATCGAACGGAAAACTGTCGTTTGCTCAACTGTGCACTAAGCCCGTGCACATAATTAAATTAGGTCTTGACAAAGAGATAAACGTAACTTATCTTATAGCAACTGCGCAACTTTCGCACAGTTCGATGTCGAACACCTCGTTCAGACGGCGCACTGGCGTAATCTCAATTCAACCACCGCCGGAACGCACAGGTCTGTCCGAAAACGATGCCTAAGCTGGAAAACTGGAAGTTCTTTGTCAAACAACATGGTTTCAAGTTCGTGCAGTCGCTCGGTTTCCACTTTGTTACGAATCATTTTTACGAGCCAATTCCCGATACACGAACTCTAAGCCCGTTACTGTGGTCGAAGCGCGTCGACCTGCCCGGAGTGGATTTTAATGATACCACTCAGCTGGATTTACTGCTGACCTTTACACGCGAATACAGTCTCGAGTATAACAAGCTGCCTCGAGAAAGGGGCACAAACCCGAAGCAGTTCTTTCTTAACAATTCGTCCTTTAATCGAGTCGACGCGGAAGCCTATTACTGCTTCTTGCGGCACTTCAAACCCCGGAAAGTGGTCGAGATTGGTTCGGGAATGTCAACGCTGCTCGCTAGCGTAGCTCTGAAGGCGAACAGGCTTCAAGACTCGTCTTATTCGTGCGAATACACCGTCATTGATCCGTATCCGAGTAAGCTGCTCAAGAGCGGAATTGAGGGCGTGACAAACATTCACTCTAAGCCCGTTCAGCAGGTGCCCCTGAGTGAGTTCGGACGTCTTCAAGCGGGAGACATATTGTTCATCGATTCCAGCCACGTACTCAAGATTGGCAGCGATGTGCAGTTTGAATTTCTGGAGATTCTGCCGAGGCTAAATCCGGGTGTCATGATACATGTCCACGACGTATTTTTGCCTGCTGAGTATCCTCGTGACTGGGTAATGAAGGAGTTTCGGTTCTGGAGTGAGCAATACATCCTTCAGGCAATGCTGACGCAGAGCAGGACCTATGAAATTCTTTTCGCAGCGAGCTATCTGCACCTGAAGTATCCCGGCAAGTTGACCGAGGCGTTCGCTTCCTATGACCACAAGGTATATTGGCCGGGCAGTTTCTGGATGAGAAAACGTGCGTCATTCTAGGATACTTCGAGTACTTCTGAAAGTCGGCACGGCGATTGCATTCGAAGCAATTTCGATTGATTGACGGCCCAAGTAATTCAAGTACTTTTCGCATACATTCGCAACGGACAAAACCACAGGGAGGTGGCCAATGTTTTCGACCGCGAAATTTCCTGTAACTCTGGTCATACTTGCCGCTCTCGCGGCCACAATGTTCGCCGCACCGCGCGACATTGACACACCCCGCCGCCACAACGCACTGCCGTCTGGCCGCGGATCCAATCACCTGGATGAAGGCGAAAATCAGCTTCGCTACGTCAAAACCACGGACTTTGGTGCAACGTGGTCGCTCCAGCAAGCAGGAGATCTTGCTACCTTTGCACCGACCACGACTGCCTTCGGTGATTTCTCCGCTGTGGTCATGGGCAATGGAGAACTTTGTTATCTGATCACCTTACTCACCGCGGCAACTCCGGGTGTCTATGCGTTGGCAGGTCCAAACTTTACCCCTGTCTTGGTTGTTGCCGAAGGAAGCAATGACTTCAATTGGGGTTACAATCCCGGTGGGCATACGGACATTTCGCGCGCTCCGGATGGAAGCCTTGTGGGAATAATCTGGGGCTCAAACGCTTCGAATCAGCAAACTCTATGGGGCTGCAAGTCCACAAACCTCGGTCAAACGTGGAGCGTGTGGGTCATCGCCAGCGAACCCGCATTTCCGCCTTACGAAGTTGACTTTGGCTACTTTAAGGTGCCTGACCGCTGTTCCAATCAGTGGTGTTGGACCCAGTATCAGGTGCCCGGTGCGAACGGATACGACCAAAAAGTTATTCGCTTTGATCACGTCGCACAGAACACCGGAACGGTTGTTGACGTCGGAAACTATTCGGTGAGTTCTCTTAGCTACATGTTCGGCGGCTGCAAGCCGATCGCATATGATCCGGTCGCCAACTATCTCCAGATAACCTTTTACAATTACGATCGTTCTGGAGCATTTGTCTATTTCTCATCGGATGGCGGCCTCACCTACCAGTTGGCTTCCGAGGTGCCTGCTCCGGGAGTGCGTTACGCCAGTTCGTCTTTGAACCCGGCCACGACCACTCCTTACATGGTCTATGGCCAAACCGTCGGCGGTCTGGCTCCTGGCGATGAGCAGTGCATCTATTACGGGTTTGATGAAATCGGTTACAATGGCGGAAGCTGGGTGGATGTTGCACCCTACCAGTGTGTAACGCTTATTGATGACGGAGCCGGCTACCAGAGCATCTACGTGCCTCATATGTGGTGGTGGGATGCCAATCGAGGAGTTTCGTCATTCACCGGCTACACTGCATTTCTAAGCGGTGAAATCATCAAGTCTGTGCGTACAACGGACGGCGGGGCTAGCTGGATTGACTACGGCACGCGCGCAAGCTATCGTGACAACCAATATAACGCCGGTACCATGCAGATGCCGGAACTTGCCGGTGGCGAAAATGGATTAGCCTACATCATCTTCAGCGCTGGCACCGGCGTTACCGACGAAGAGCCTCCATCAGTTTCGCAAATGGAACTGCTTTCTTCGCCGC
>CAZVXJ010000138.1:0-8390 GCA_964631675.1 uncultured Alphaproteobacteria bacterium | reverse complement strand
ATAAAACCTCCGCAAGAGACTCGCGAGGGCCTGGAGCTGCGTGTATACAGTTCGGACCATCTTGGCGACGGTACCAACGCAAACAACGCCTGGCTGCTCGAACTGCCCGACCCGATTTCTAAAATCAGCTGGACTAATTACGCCAGCATGGCGGAAGTTACAGCCGACAAACTCGGTGTCAAGACAGGTGACTTTGTCACGGTCGAGTCGGGCGGCGTGACGGTAGAGATACCGGTAAGTGTTCAAGTGGGTGATGCGGAGGGTGTTATCAGCATCCCCTCGGGGTGGGGGAGGCGAAACGCCGGACGTGTGGCAGACGAAATCGGTGTCGATGCGTTTCAGCTACGCCAAGTAAAGAATGGCAAGCTCGTCTCCAGCGGCATGACCTGCAATGTGAAGCCCACCGGTGCCCATGCGAAGCTGCCGAACATGCAGGGGCACAACTATATCGAAGGCCGTCATATTCTTTATGACACATCTCTTGAGGAGTTTCAAAAGGATCCGCATTCCGGCCAGCACGGGCATCATGACCTGACCAGCATATGGGGTGATGGCTTCAAATATGAAGGTTACCGCTGGGGAATGACGATTGATCCGACCGCCTGCATCGGCTGCAACGCCTGTGTCATGGCCTGCTCGGTAGAGAACAACATACCGGTAGTCGGTCGCAAGCAGATCGAAAAGGGTCGCGAGATGCACTGGATACGCATTGATCGCTACTATTCAGGCGAACGTGCGAATCCTGAAGTCACGTACCAGCCCATGCTTTGCCAGCATTGTGAAAACGCACCCTGCGAGACGGTCTGTCCGGTGCTGGCGACGGTGCATGACGACGAAGGTACGAATCAGCAGATTTACAACCGTTGCGTCGGCACGCGTTACTGCTCAAACAATTGTCCGTACAAAGTTCGCCGCTTCAACTGGCACGAGTACACGTTTGCAGCCTACGATGAACACCCGCTGCAGCTCGCGTTGAATCCCGATGTAACCGTACGCGAAAAAGGCGTGATGGAAAAATGCACCTATTGCCATCAGCGTGTTCGCGAAGGTAAGGGTAAGGCAAAGCAAATGAACCGGAAAGTGCAGGATGCGGACATTCAGACCGCATGCCAGCAAAGCTGTCCGACGGGGGCTATCACGTTTGGTGATATCAACAATCCCGCGAGCCAGGTTTCAGTACTAGCCAAGGACCCTCGCGGCTATCACGTGCTTGAAGAGCTGAATGTGCGTGCATCTATTACTTATTATACGCGGATTCGTAACCGGGCACCTCGTCCGGTTGATGGGCACGGCACGGGCCATGACGGTTACACAGAAACCGGGAAGTCACACGGATGAGTTCCGCTCAGAGCATGACTTCAAATTCCGCTTCGGCTGAAGAACTGCTTCCGCCGGCTGAACTCGTCTCGCGCGATATCCGGATTGGACACGTCACGCGTGATGTGATTGCCCCCACGGAGGTGATGCCCGGACCCGGTTGGTTTATTGCTTTCGGGATTTCGCTCACAATGCTGGGCATCGGTGTCGTGACAATCACCCGACTCCTGATGCAGGGCCAGGGAATTTTCGGTATCAGCCATCCGGTGGGTTGGGCCTTCGATATCACGAACTTTGTGTTCTGGATTGGTATCGGTCATGCCGGAACGCTGATTTCAGCGATTCTTTTCCTGCTCCGGCAGTATTGGCGTACGGCCATTAACCGTTCGGCCGAGGCCATGACAATTTTTGCCGTGATGACCGCTGGACTCTTTCCTTTGCTGCATACCGGCCGCCAGTGGGTGACTTTCTGGCTGTTTCCATACCCGAATGAACGGCTGCTTTGGGTGAACTTCCGTTCGCCGCTGGTATGGGACGTTTTCGCGGTGAGCACATATTTGACGATTTCGCTCCTGTTCTGGTATCAGGGTCTGGTTCCGGACTTCGCGACCATGCGCGACAAGGCGAAAAATCTAATTCGAAAGAAGATCTACGGTGTGCTTTCACTCGGGTGGACCGGCTCCATGCGAGCTTGGAATCACTATGAAAAGGCCTATTTAATTTTTGCCGGGCTTTCGACCCCGCTCGTTTTGTCCGTGCACTCCATCGTATCGTTCGACTTCGCGGTTTCGATTCTTCCCGGCTGGCATACCACGATATTTCCGCCGTACTTTGTTGCCGGTGCCATCTTCTCGGGTTTCGCCATGGTGGTGACGTTGACTGTCATCATGCGCAAGGCGTTCAAGCTCGAGCACTTGATCACTATCAGGCACATGGAACTGATGAACATGATCATCATGGCCACCGGCACGATGGTTGGTTATGCCTATTTGACCGAGCTTTTTACGGCATGGTACAGCGAAAATCCATACGAACGGTTCGTGTTCTTCAATCGCGCCTTCGGACCTTACGCCTGGGCTTTCTGGACGATGATGACTTGCAATGCGTTTATTCCTCAGATTTTCTGGATTAAGCGTGCCCGCCGGTCGATTGCGGTGATGTTTGTCGTGTCGATCTTTGTGAACATCGGCATGTGGTTTGAGCGGTTTAACATCATTGTGACGTCGCTGCACCGCGACTTCTTGCCGTCGGCGTGGGAAATCTACGTGCCGACGATCTGGGATTTTGGCTGGACAATTGGCGCGTTCGGATTGTTCTTCACGCTGTTTCTCCTGTTCTGCCGTGTCGCCCCGACCATCTCGCTGGCAGAAATGAAATATACGTTGCCGAATCCGACCGGGAAAGAGAAACACGGCGTTAAGGAGTGGGAAGATCTCGGCAATGTTTAAGCGCCACCACAAATTTATCGTCGGAGTCTTCAGCCATCCGCACGATGTTGTCGAGGTGGCCGCAAAGGCGCGTCATGACCGCGGGTGGAAGCACCTTGATATCATGACGCCGTATCCGCTCCACAATGTGGAGCACGCCCTCGGACTTAAACAGTCGTGGGTCCCGTGGGTAACTCTCATCATGGGCCTTTCCGGTGCGACACTGGGCTTCCTGTTTGCCTCGTGGACATCCGCCGTTTCCTGGCCGATCAATGTCGGCGGCAAACCTTTCATTTCATGGCCGGCTTTTATTCCCATTGTGTTTGAGTGCGGTATTTTGATCGGGGGTATCAGCACGTTCGTCGCGCTTTGGTATGCCTGTCACATGCCCACGTTGAATCCTAAGGTGCTGGATGAGCGATTCACCGACGATAAATTTGGGCTCGTAATCCCGGTTGAGTCAGGCATGAGCGAGGATGCGGTTAGCGACTTTCTCAAGACACATGGTGCCGAAGAGGTGATGCGCCATGAGGACTAGAATCCTCGTACTCAGCCTTGCACTGGTTTCCACGATACTCGCCTCGTGTGGTCAGCGGTCTTTTCCGGAAGTGGAATACATGCCGGATATGTACCGGCAAATCTCGCTGCGCGCGCAAGAGTACGATTCAACGGCACCTAATGGTGTGGGCATGCGCATGCCGCCACCGCACACGGTTCCTCGAGGATACGAAGTTTACCCCTATGGTTTTGCTGACAGCTTGCTTGCCGACAAGATGGCGAATCCACTCGAACCTACCGCAGACGTTCTTGCAACCGGTCAGAAGTATTTCAATAACTACTGCATTGTTTGTCATGGTGCGCGGGGAGATGGGCTGGGCTACATTGTTCCAAAGTTCACGATGCCGCCAAGCCTGTACAGTGACAAGCTCTTGTCGTGGTCCGACGGCAGAATCTATCATACGATCACCCTTGGGCAGGGCTTGATGAACAGCTATGCCTATCAGCTATTGCCTGAGCAGCGCTGGGCGGTGATTCATTATGTCAGAGCCTTGCAAAAGGCCGCGCGCCCAACCGAAGCCGATCTCGCGGCGGCCAAGCGCAGTACAATAACTTTGGATTCCGATCAGCCCGATACGGCGAAAGCCCAGCTTTGGCCCAAACGCTGAACTTACTCTTTCGAAAATACTCTCTGAAAATAGCGATACAACGTGCACCACGCAACCGTCACTGAAGTCACCAATCCCGGTCCCGTTTCCATAGCGTCGAAATGGAAGATGCTGTTCGCCGCATTCACGGGGATTGGAGTGGCGTGCTTTGCGGCTGGACTTTCGGTGGATGCGGCGCGCGCCTGGCACGTGTACCTGTACAGTCATTTCATGTTCCTCTGCATGGGCATGTTCGGCCTGTTTTTTACCGCACTGAATCAGGGAGTCAACGCAAAATGGTCCATCGCGGTTCGTCGGGTTGCTGAAGGATTCACCGCATATATTCCAGTTGCACTTTTGACGTTCATTGGATTGGCTTTTGGTCTCGACCACCTCTACAAGTGGGCCGAGGGTGGTGATCTCGGCGATCCTGCCAAATATGTTTGGCTGAGCCCGATGTGGTTTGTCGCTCGCGGTGTGGTATTCGTTCTGATTTGGCTGTTCTTCTCCCGAATTCTGGTAGGATCATCCCTCAAGCAGGATGAAACCGGTGATCCTCGCCTCACTCGGAAAGCCATCAATTGGTCCGTGGTATTTTTCCCAGTGTTTGCCGGTACCTTTACCATTGCGTCGTTCGACATGATCATGAGTTTGGAATCGAAATTCTTCTCGACCATGTTCGGCGTCTATTGCTTTGCCGGAATGTTCCAAAGCGGCCTCGCTCTGCTGGCGATACTGTTTATTCGTCTGAAACAGCAAGGTCAGCCGCTGCATGAGATCGCTACGAAGTCTCACGTGAAAGACCTCGGCGGTCTTCTGTTTGCATTTACAGTCTTCATGACCTATATCGGCTTCTCGCAGTATATGTTGATCTGGTACGCGAATATGCCGGAAGAAACGTTCTGGTATATTAATCGTCAACAGAACGGCTGGGTCTATATATTCATCTTGCTGCCGCTCTTCAAGTTTGCCATTCCGTTCTTTGGACTGCTGTCGCAGGCGTTCAAGAAGAATGAGACTTGGCTGACTTTCGTCTGTTGGATGATCATTCTCGGCCAGTTCTTCGACTTGTATTGGCTGGTGATGCCAACATATAGTGAGTCAATTGTACCCGTTGGCTGGATGGAAATTGGAATCTGGCTCGGCTTTGCCGGATTGTTTGGCTTGTCCGTTTCCCGCTTCTTTAGTAAACACTCGATTCTTGCGTGGCGTGATCCCCGTATTCTGGAAAGCGCGAACTGGAGGTTCTGGGAATGAGCAGCCAGAGCAACCACAACGTCACGGGAAGCCTGTTTCTATTTGTGCCGGTTATCATCTTCGGCATCTTTGCCATCTTCATGGTGTTCTCCTACAATTATGAAGAGGGCATTGTGACAGGCAAGAAGACACCCCCGTCCGCTGAAGGCAAGAAATCTTCTAAGCCCGTTGTGGACCTTCGAACACTTGCCATGGATGCAGGCTTGGCCGCAAAAGGGAAGACATTATTTCTGACGAATTGCGCGAGCTGCCACGGTGCAACCGGCCACGGCGACGGAGATCGTGCGGCAAGCCTGAATCCGAAGCCGCGCAACTACTCGAACGAGAAGTTCAATTTCGGCGACGATATTCATTCGATCTATCAGACGCTGCAGAAAGGTTCTCCCGGGACCTCCATGCCGTCCTTCGCGTTGCTGCCCGCCGAAGATGTAATCGCCATGGCGCAATACGTTCGGACTCTAATTCCGAACGCCGCACCCACCACCGAGGAGATTGCGAACCGTTTTCCGGCTGTGGATCCAGCCGTTGCCGCGTCTGCGCCCGGCGCTCCTGCAAAAGTGACATTGCCGGGTGATACGCTGCCGCGTATTCCGATCCAATTCGCGATGCAGCAGATAGCGAAGACTCAGCCCGTAGTCAAGTCTGCTTCATCCAGCGCTATGGGACGAACCATGGGCGCACAGATATACACCCAGCGTTGTTCGAAGTGCCACGGTGCAAATGGAGAGGGCGCGGCGTGGAAGCACATTTCTGTGGCTCCGTACCGCTACGGGGTATCCGCACCTTTGAATGCAGCAGATGCACCCTGGCAGTCCGATCGCAAGTTGTTTGGCGAAATTGTGACGCGTGGTCTCCCCGGCGATGTAATGCCAGGCTGTGGCTCACTGACCACCGCCGAGCTGGATGATCTCTATGCGCACGTTAAGTCTTTTGCATCACGAAATCCATAATAGAAGTGAAGCGGATAATTTCCACAAATCTGCGTAGAGCCTTGTGGCTGTTTTCGGTAGCGGTGGGCACTACGGTGTTCGCCAATGACGCACCGATCACCAGTTGGATTTTTGATCCGGCCACGCCGCTGGCCCATGCAGTGCGCGATTCATTCTGGATTTCGATGGCGCTGGTGACTCCGTTTCTGATCTTGCCGCAAATTCTGCTCGTCTATTCAATCTGGAAATTTCGCGAGTCGCGTGGTCATAAACCGGCCACGTTTCATGAGAACCTCCGTTTGGAGATTCTCTGGACGGTGGTGCCTGCCGTAACTTTGATTTTGATTGCTTTGTCAGCCTTTCCAACGCTGAAAAAATTCGACGTGCCGCCAAAGAGTGATCTCGTGGTCGAAGTGATTGGCCACCAGTTTTTCTGGGAGTACCGCTATCCAAAGTATGGCGTGGGAATCGCCAACGAGCCGCTGCGGGTGCCCGCCGACAAAGTGGTCACATTGAACTTGACGAGCGTCGATGTCATTCACTCCTGGTGGGTGCCGTCCTTCGGCATTAAGCAGGATGCAAATCCGGGCCGCATCACCAATACGTGGTTCAAGGCCGATCCCGGAAAATACAAGGGTCAGTGTGCGGAACTCTGCGGTGCACTTCACGGAGAGATGCTGATCGATGTCAATGTGATGCCGGAAGCTGAGTTCGAAAAGTGGGTTCAAAACAAAATCGCGTCTGCAGTGGACACGACAGTGAAACCGGCGGCGATGCCGGCTGACACGACGAAGAAGGTGGGAAATGAGCAGCGCACCGGCTGAGAAAAAGTCCATAATACTTAGATACCTGTCGTCGACCGATCACAAAGAGATCGGTATTGCGTACTTGTGGTTTTCGCTGATCATGGCGATTTTTGGCGGCGGCTTCGCGGGCATCATCCGCTTGCAGCTCTCGAGCGCAGGGGCACACCACGTGACTCCCGAGTTCTACAATCAGATGCTGTCCATGCATGCCACGCTGATGATCTTTTTTGTGATCATTCCGGCCTTCACAGGCTTTGGTAATTACTTCGTACCCATTCTGATTGGCGCCCGCGATATGGCCTTTCCAAAGCTGAATGCATTCGGCCTTTGGTTGTTGATTCCAGCCGCGATTTTGGGATTTGGCGGCTTCTTTGTTCAAGGTGGCGCCATGGCAGGAGGCTGGACAGGATATCCGCCGCTTTCTTCAAAGCAGTTTTCAGGTGGGCCGGGTGTGGACTTCTGGATCTTGGCCTTGCACACGGTCGGACTTTCGTCCATTCTTGGTGCGATCAACTTTATCGTGACCACGATGAACATGCGCGCGCCGGGTATGACGCTGATGAAGATGCCACTCTTTGTTTGGTCATGGCTGACCAATGCCTCCATGATTCTGGTGGCGACGCCGGTACTCGCAGGCGCAATTACGATGGCGCTGCTCGACCGCCACTTTGGCACCGGATTCTTCCGGCCGTCGGAAGGCGGTGACCCGCTGCTGTATCAGCATTTGTTCTGGTTCTATTCGCACCCGGCTGTCTACATTATGATCTTGCCCGGATTCGGTGCCGTCAGCCATGTCATCGCGACTTTCTCGCGAAAGCAGGTGTTTGGCTATCACGGAATGGTCTACGCCATCGCAGGCATCGGCATCATCGGCTTTATGGTTTGGGCACATCATATGTTCACCGCTGGAATGTCGCCTTGGCTGCGTGCGGCGTTTTCCTTTATGACCATGCTGATTGCCATTCCCACCGGTGTGAAAATATTCTCCTGGATCGCAACCATGTGGGGCGGCTCGCTCAAGTTTACAGTCGCCATGAAATTTGCGGTCGGCATGGTTTCGCTTTTCGTCATCGGTGGAATCAGCGGCGTGTTGCTGGCAAACGTGCCGGTCGACATTCAAGTGCACGATACCTATTTTGTAGTAGCCCATCTCCACTATGTTTTGTTTGGCGGGTCTATGATGGCACTCATGGCAATGAGCTTCTACTGGTTCCCAAAGATGTCCGGAAGAAAGCTTTCAGAGAAACTGGGAAACGTTCAATTCTGGCTTTTCTTCATCGGGATGAATTGGGTATTCTTACCGATGCATTGGCTGGGGATTGCCGGTATGGCACGAAGAGTGTACACCTACCGTCCGGAATTTGAGCCGACCAATACGTTCATCTCCTACGGTTATCTGTTTCTGCTGGCTGGCGGATTGCTATTCATTTACAATGTCATTAAGTCGCTGCGCAATGGTGTAAAGGCTGAAGCTGACGCGTGGAACGCGAATGACATTCAACAAACCTT
>CAZVXJ010000137.1:0-8453 GCA_964631675.1 uncultured Alphaproteobacteria bacterium | reverse complement strand
CCGATTGGGACGTACGTGATGTGCTGCCCATGGTCATGAGCGGCCGTCAGACCGGCTTTTTGCCAGATACTGTTAGTGAAATGGAAAAGCTGATTCACGTTGGAGGCACCGGGGGGCCAGTGCGAAATGAAATTGATGTCTTGATCAAGAATGGATTCATCGTAGCAGAAACTGTGATTCGTGATGGAAGATATCCAGTGCAGAAATCTTATTCGAGTTATCGAGTTATCAACGGATGGGCGATTCCCACGAAGATCAAGTGCACAGATGAGCAGTCTGGCTTTAGAATCGCGTGGAATCTTTCCAATATTGACTTGAAGGCGCCGGGCTTTCCAAAGTCTATGTTCCTGTCTAAAGCAAATGCTCCTCAACCGGACCCACATTGATGCGAGATCAGACGCAGCTTGACTTAAGTGTTGTTGTTCCGCTTTTCAACGAGGATGAGTCGCTTCCCGAACTGCATCAACAGTTGACACTGGCGTGTTCTGGCAACTGGAACTATGAGCTCATGTTTATTGATGATGGCAGTCGTGATGGTTCTCTTGAAATCTTGCTTGCATTAGCCAAACAGGATCCTCATGTTCGTGTTGTGTCGTTTCGGCGCAATTTTGGTAAGTCAGCGGCACTTGCGACCGGCTTTAGACTTGCCCGTGGTAAGTATGTGATCACCATGGACGCAGACTTGCAGGATAATCCCGAAGAGGTACCGGCATTGATTGCCGCCCTTGAGGATGGGCTTGACCTAGTCTCAGGCTGGAAGCAAAAGCGCTATGACCCGATTTCCAAGACACTGCCGTCGAAACTCTTCAACTATGTCACCGGAGTGTTATCAGGAATTCGACTTCATGACTTCAATTGCGGCCTGAAGGCATACAGGCACCAGGTAACTCAAGACATTCCTGTGTACGGGGAATTGCATCGCTTTCTCCCTGTCTTGGCCTTCAAAATGGGATACAGGATCGGCGAAATTCCAGTTAAACACCGGGCACGGAAGTATGGCAAGACCAAGTTTGGTGCCAGTCGATTTGTGAATGGATTTTTCGACCTGGTAACGGTCCTATTTATTTCCGGGTTCAACCGCGCTCCGCTTCACCTATTTGGAATGATGGGTCTGATTTGCGGAATAGCGGGTCTGGCAATCAATCTCTACCTGACCATTGGGTGGCTAGCTGGAGTCTGGATTGGCAATCGGCCACTCCTATTTCTCGGCGTGCTGTTAATGGTGATCGGTGTGCAGTTTTTTTCATTTGGCTTGATTGCAGAGATGATGGTCAACACATCGGAACGCGACAGGCATTACGCGATAAAGCTGGACACCGGGTCGAGCATTTCAGACATGCCCGGTTCGTGATAACGGAGTACGTTTGTTAAGTTTTCCTCGCCGGCTGGCCTATCAGCATATTGGCACGTTCAAAGGAGTACTATTTCTGGTGGCCGTGACGCTTATCGTCACGGTCTTGGTTTACACACAATGGCTGGTCAATGAACTGAAAGATTCCACCCGCCAAATGCTCCAGCAGCGTATCCGTACGTATTCAGCGCTGGTGAGCAGCGACAATCCTGATCTGATTGCATTGGCACTGGAGCAGATCCAGGAAGTAGACTTTCCAATTGTCGTTACGGATGCTGCCGGTACTCCAAAACACTGGAAGAATGTCCCGGTACCTGCTGGAGACACAGGCAGGGAAGGACGGGAGCGACTGCGGGCACTTGTCAAGACCATGGACCAGGAAGGAAATCAACCGCTTCCGATCTATGTTAGCGCCGGGCAAGTTGATTGGTTTCATTACGGCGACAGCATTGTAATTCAACAACTACGTTGGCTTCCGTGGGTTGAGATCGTTGCCGCCACTTTGTTCATTATAGTTGGTTACACCGGGTTCAGCAATATTCGTCGCAGCGAAGAGCGTATGGTATGGGTGGGGCTTGCAAAGGAGACCGCCCACCAGTTGGGCACTCCACTTACCTCACTAATGGGCTGGACGGAATTGCTCAAGTCGGGGGGTGATGTCGCCAAAGCAGTCCCCGAAATGGAGCGGGACATAGAGCGCTTGGAGCGAGTGACTGCGCGCTTTTCCCAGATAGGTTCCGAACCGGCGCTTCGCCCTATGCACGTCAAACCGCTGATTTACGAAACCGTAGACTACTTCCGTTCCAGATTGCCGCGAACGGGAGCGCCGATTGATATCGCGTGCGAAATCAACTTCGATCCTGTCGTTGCAGTTAATCCGGAGTTGTTCACTTGGGTAATGGAAAATCTCGTGAAGAATAGCATTGACGCCCTTCGAAGTACCGGTGGGTGGATTCGAATCGTCTGCGACGAGAAGGCCGACTGGGTGAATATTGACGTCGCAGACAACGGGCCAGGCATTTCCACGAAACATAAGCGGGTCGTGTTTCGTCCCGGATTCTCAACAAAGACCCGTGGGTGGGGTCTGGGTCTTTCCCTGTCCCGGAGAATCGTGGAAGAATACCACTCCGGCAGAATTCAGATTAAAGAGACCTCGCCGGGAAGGGGAACCGTGATGAGAGTTTCACTGCGTAAGGACACGCATGCCGTTTGATTCTCACACCGTCAGAACATTGCGTGGGTTAGCAGTTCTCGCGTTCGCCTTTGTGCTGGTTGTGGCGCTGGAGGTATTTTCGCGTTTGCTGCTGGAAGGTTCCGTAGACGAAGGGCCGCGAAGATTGGTCCGTGTTGATATTCCTGTGGGGGCTGATATTCCGGACATTTCCCGGCTCCTGCACGAGAAGAATCTAATCGACCATCCCATCATATTTCGATATGCAGTTCGGTTGATGGGTGCTGACACTAGAATTCAAGCGGGCAGCATTTCACTCGCTTCGGGTCAATCGATGTTCGAGTTGATTCAGGCACTAAGTCATGCCAAGTCCGTGGGTGTGCCTGTTGTAATTCGCGAGGGATTGACCAGCATGGATATCGCGGGTATACTGCAGCATTCGATCGGGGCTGATTCAGCCGAGTTCATGGCAGTCGTTCGAGATACGGTGCTGATTCGCGAACTTAAGTTGTCAGCACCAACGCTGGAAGGATATCTGTTTCCCGATACATACCTGCTTGCGACCGGGTCTGATCTGAGACGCATCGCGCGTAGAATGGTCGCCAATTTTCGATCGCACTTGCCGAAAGATGCTGAGGCGCGCTCGCAGTCCCTTGGCCTGTCGCTTCACCAGGCACTGACACTTGCCAGCATTGTTGAGTGGGAGACGATGTTGAATAGTGAAGCCCGGACCATCGCCTCAGTATACCTGAATCGAATTAAGCGTGGGATGCTGCTGCAAGCAGATCCGACGGTCTCCTACGCGCTGGGCAAAGGACCGTCTCGACTCTACTTCAGCGATTTGAAAGTTGATAGTCCGTACAATACTTATCGCTATGCTGGGTTGCCGCCGGGGCCAATAAACAATCCCGGAAAATTTTCACTCGAAGCGACTCTTACTCCCGAGAACACGGCCTATCTCTACTTTGTAGCACGCGGAGATGGCACGCATGCCTTCACCAGCACGTTGTCAGATCATTTGGATGCGAAACAGCAATTGGATAGACTTCGAAGGGAATCGCGTACGACGGATTCTCTGACTTCGATCAATGGGTAGCCATCATAGCGTGAGTACTTCCAAGTTATCGCAATTCCTTTCGACATTGAATTCCGAGCAGCGCGATGCCGTTACGGCGCCCGTGGGTCCTGCCCTAGTACTGGCTGGTGCAGGCTCAGGGAAAACGCGGGTGCTTACCGGACGTGTGCTGTATCTGCTGATGGAGCTCCACGTGCCGCCTCATGCAATCGTAGTCATGACGTTTACGAATAAAGCTGCAGGTGAGCTGAAGACCAGGATTGTCGATTATGTCGGCAGAACACATGACCTACCGTGGGCCGGTACCTTTCACGGATTCTGCGCAAGGCTGCTTCGACAGTATGGAACCCATGCCGGCTTGGCAGAGGGTTTCACGATATACGATACTGACGATGGAGAGCAGGTTCTGGCCGTCTTACTACAACAGAGTGGAATCTCCAAAGATGAATTGAGCCCTGCATTATTGCGCTCCTGGATATCTTTCGAGAAAAATGGCGGACGAGTTCGGTCAAGGCACCCCGCGCAGAGATTTCTTGCCGACCTGCGTTCTCGCTATGATCAAGTTCTTCTGGAGTCGAATGCAGTTGATTTTGACGACTTGCTTAGGCTGCCGTTGGAGATCTTGCGCACATGCCCGGAGATTCGGGAGCGGATTCAGCGGCAATACGACCATGTACTCATTGACGAGTTTCAAGATACTAATGTCCATCAGTACGAACTGGCACGCGAGCTTGCCGCACCCCAACTCAACTTGTTTGCAGTGGGTGATGATGACCAGTCTATCTATGCGTGGAGGGGTGCGGATGCGTCGAAAATGTTGAGTTTCACGGATGATATCGCTGGGTCGAGGCTGTTCAGGCTCGAGCAAAACTACCGTTCTACTCAGGCAATTCTGGATGTCGCAAACGATATAATCGCGCATGGAAGACACCGGCATGAAAAGCGGCTTTGGACTGAAAACAAAGGCGGCGAAAAAGCCACACTGCGTTCAGTTTCAAGGTCAATCGATGAGGCGAACGAGGTTGTAGGCGAGTTAGTGCATCAAGCGAGGAAAAGCGGATACAAGTGGAGCGACTTCGCCATTCTGTTTCGCACAAATGCACTAAGCCGTCCGTTTGAAGACGTCCTGGTTGAGCAGGCAATCCCGTATGCCATCATCGGAGGGCTGCGGTTCTACGAAAGAAAGGAAGTGAAGGATCTGCTCGCTTATCTGCGGGTCATAGCAAACCCGAGAGATGAGCAGGCGTGGAAACGAGTACTCAAGACGCCTCCCCGTGGAATTGGAGAGGTTACGCTGAAACAACTTGAAGACGCAGCCAGGCAGGAACGTGTATCCATTGGACAAGTCATGCTTGAGAATGTGAATCTTGACGCAGTTTCACGAGCAGCGCGTTTGAAGTTGCAGCCAATTCAACAACTGATACGAACGCTGATAGCTGACTCCACCGGACTCGAATTGCCAGCCATAATCGAGACGGCGCTTAGTCGCAGCGGTTTAGTCGAATTCTACTCTACACGCGACGAGGAGGAGTCCGAAGAACGAATTGAAAACCTCTCCCAGCTCGTAGCCGCCGCACGGGAACGCGAGCGGCTGAGTCCAGGAATGACATTGGTCGAGTTTCTTGCAGAAGTTGCACTCGTTGCTGATGCGGACAGCTACGACGACACTCAGGCTCGAGTAACTCTCATGACTTTACATGCCGCCAAGGGCCTAGAGTTTCCCGTCGTGTTTATTGTTGGACTTGAAGATGGCATTCTGCCGCACAAACGAAGTATTGAAGACTCGGCACAGCTCGAAGAAGAGCGGCGACTATTTTACGTGGGTGTTACTCGCGCACGCGAGCGACTGAATCTTTCATTCTCGCAGACACGAACGATTTGGGGATCGGTTCAGTTTCAAGAGCCGTCGCGGTTCTTGCACGAGATCGATCGCTCTCGCCTGCGTGGATGGACGCTTCCTTCCGCTAAGGTGTCCCGGTATGATTGGACGGACGGTGACGAACCAGAGTCCCGAAATGGCCTTCACCGTGAACCGCGACGACAAATGGCCAGTTCATTTCAGTCAACCGCACGCAGCACCAACTCGTACATGCCTTACCGGGTCGGCGACATGGTTGAACACGAAGAATTTGGGACGGGTGTGGTTACGGCTAAATCCGGAGACATGGAAGATATGAAAATACGGGTGGCGTTCCAGGGAATGGGTTCTAAATTGCTTTCAGTAAAGCACGCGCGTCTCAAGCGACTGGATTACGGAGCATGACAGGCGCCGATCTCGTTCGCTCGGCTCTCACGGAAGACTTGCCTACAGGAAGTGACGCGACATGCGAGTTGTTCGTAACTGCAAATCAGTTGGGTTCAGGCCATATCGAGGCTCGATCAAATTGTGTTATCTCCGGACTTGATGTTGTCATTGAAGTATTCCGTCAGAGGGACGGCACGATTCGCTTGCAGCCACTCGTCGCCAATGGAAGCCATGTCTCGGCATTCCAAAGAATTATGGAGATTGAGGGAGCGGCAGCATCCGTACTATCTGCAGAACGAACTGCGCTAAACTTTCTCGGCCACCTTTCAGGAATTGCCAGCCTGACTCGCGAGTTCGTCAAGCGAGTGCAGCCATTCGGCACAAAGATACTAGGCACGCGGAAAACGACGCCCTGTCTGCGCGAACTGGAGGTCAAAGCAATTCGCGATGGCGGAGGGGATGTCTATCGGTGTGATTTGTCCAGCGCTGTGCTCATCAAAGACAATCACGCTGCAATTTCCGGAGGTGCGAGGGCAATTTCTCAATTGGTCAGAAATCTAATGGACTCGAATCCGCAGGTGTGCAGCAAACTACTCGAATCCGGCAAGATTGAAGCGCAGTCCATTGAAGACGTTCAGGTTGCCGTGGAGTCAGGATGGAAGCACGTATTGCTTGATAATTTCCCGCCAGCTGATGTACATCGGGTAGTCAGAGTATATGGTGACCGTGTTATGTTGGAAGTATCCGGCGGTGTAACGCTGGAGAACATTGAGTCATATGCAGCTACGGGAGTCCCATTGATTTCAATTGGAGCCCTTACCCATAGCGCAAAATCGGCGGATTTTTCCTTGGAAATGGAGTGGAGTTCAAAATGAAATCCAAGCTGTTGGTAGCAGATGACGAGCGCAATTTGCGCGAACTGTACCGTATGGAATTAGAGGCTGAAGGATATGATGTGCAAATCGCCGCTAACGGCGATGAAGTGATAAATCTGCTGGACAAGAGCGACTATGACGTGATAGTCCTTGATATCCAGATGCCGGGTCTTTCTGGCATTGACCTTCTGCAAAAGATCATGGCACGTGACAAGAGACAGCCGGTTATCTTGAATACGGCTTACCCGTCCTATCGGGATAATTTCATGACCTGGCCGGCGGACGCGTATGTAGTTAAGAGCTCTGATACCGCCGAGCTAAAAGGTGCCATCAAAAAGGTACTGGGTAAATCGGCATGATGACAGGTCCGCATAGAGTCCTCACTTTGATTATGGCAGGCGGACGGGGCGAACGGTTGTTTCCGTTGACACGAGAGGTTGCGAAGCCCGCCGTGACATTTGGCGGAATATACCGAATTATTGATTTTACTCTTTCGAATTGTTTCAATAGTGGAATCCGCCAGATATACCTGCTTACGCAATACTCAAGCATGACCATGAACCGGCATATTCGGTTGGGATGGCATTCATTGTTTCGGGGCGAACTGGACGAGTTTGTTGAGGCGATTCCTCCGCAGCATCTTGGAGCAGAAAACTGGTACCATGGCACGGCGGACTCGATTTACCAGAACATCCATGTTCTCGAGCGGCATCGCCCTGATCTTGTAGTTATCCTCTCCGGAGACCATGTCTACAAGATGGACTACCGTCGAATGGTGGAGTACCACGTATCCAAAGGGGCGGACCTGACCATTGCGGCGACGACACTTCCCAGAATGGATGCGCGTGAGATGGGAGTCGTGCACACAGACGAGGATTATCGCGTGGTTGGATTTGTGGAGAAGCCCAAAGATCCTCCTGCCATGCCTGGTTATCCGGACCTTGCTCTTGCGTCAATGGGCGTGTACGTATTCAACACAGCTCGACTAGTACGAGAACTGATTCGAGATTCCAAGGACCCCAGTTCGTCGCATGACTTTGGCAAGAACATCATACCGCACCTGGTTCGCAATCAGGAAAAAGTGTTTGTCTATCCATTTCAGAGCGGTGACGGATCCTCACCAAGTTATTGGCGTGACATTGGAACATTGGATTCCTTCTATGAGGCGAATCTCGAATTAGTCCGGCCCAATCCGCAGATTGACTTATACGAATCATCGTGGCCAGTTCGGACCTTTGTTCCGCAAACTCCTCCTGCCCGCATTGTCGATTCCACTATCCGCACGGACATTCCGGGCATTGTTGAGGATTCGCTGGTTAGTGCAGGTGTGATCATTTCCGGTGGCCGAGTGCTGAGGTCTGTCCTTTCCCCATTTGTCAAAGTTCACACCGGGTCAGAAGTTACCGATTCCATTATCATGGACGGAGTGGATGTCGGGCGTGGCGCAAGAGTCAAACGGGCAATTGTTTGTGCCGGAGTAGCCATTCCTCCGGGAATTTGCATCGGAATTGACCCGGAAGATGATCGTTCCAGATTTATTGTGACGAAAGCAGGGGTTACCGTTGTTCCTGAAGGATATGTCTGGCGCTCGTAAACCATGCGGATCAGCGCGGAAATGAAACCCGAACTGAGACTCGACCCATTTCAAAAGCGATGGGTGATTATCTCGAGTGACCGTGCCTTGCGGCCGTCCGAGTTTACGGTCAGTGTCAAGAGTTCAGCGCCCGAGTTTTGTC
>CAZVXJ010000136.1:0-8455 GCA_964631675.1 uncultured Alphaproteobacteria bacterium | reverse complement strand
GCTCTATCTTGTCTCTGTCCGCAGGTCTTCGAAGGCGAGCCGTAATCGAAACTGCGTGACCCACACGAACTGGAACTCTTACCGTCGTTATCAGCACACGCAGGTCCGATCGCTCCAAAATCTTCTGAATTTCGGCGGTGACTTTTCGCTCCTCTTCACAAAAACCTGCTTGATCAATGGGTCCCACTTGAGGAATTACGTTTTCGGCAATCGTTCTATAATGTATGCGGGAAGGGACCGTAGGATCGGACAATTGTTTATCCATTTCTGAGATCCCGTCTTGCCCGGCTCCCGACACGGATTGGTAAGAATCCATCACAACTGTCTCCAGACTCGCGACATTCTCCAGCACGGCTAACGGCAGCAGCGCTACACTGGCCGTGCAATTCGGATTGGCCACCAGTCCCTTATGATTTCGAAGAGCATTTCTGTTCACTTCCGGAATAACCAGCGGAACGTCTTCGTCCAGCCGATACAGCGAGGAATGATCGATGACCGTTGTGCCAGCGCTGCGAAATTTTGGCACCCACTCCCGGCAAATTTCGCGACTGGTCGCAAAGATGACTGCGTCAAGGCCGGATGGAACGGAGTCAAGGGACTCAATCGGTATGGTATTCCCGTTGAAGGCCATGCTTTTGCCAACGGAATTTTCGGAGCCATACAGGCGCAGGTCACTCATCGGAACTTTCCACTCTGAGAGCACATCCAGTGTCGTTCGACCAACCATTCCCGTGGCTCCAACAATGCCGAGTCGAATGGACCTCAACGTCCTCCTCCAAGAATCAAGTAGAGTCCAAAGGCGATCAAGAAGACTGGCCACCAACTCAGGCTAAACATGGAGATCCATCCCATGTTACTTGAAAACCAAAGTAAGCCGAAGATCACTATGAAGCTGCCCCAGAATACTCGATCGACTCGCGGACGCGATTTCGCGGGCTTGTCGCGAATCTGCTGTTCGAGTTTTGCAGCAGTCATTTCAATACGCGCAACCGAGTCGTTCAGCTTTCGCTCCATACCGTCCAGCCGGTGCTCGAGATCTCCGAGGCTAAAATCGCTCATTTGAGATTGCCGTGAATTTTATCTGGTCGGGGAAATATCAGTCAACGATTGTGATTATCGTGCCTGCAGTCACTCGGCCAATGTTTGAGGTATTGGGCAACCCAGCTGCACGCAATTCACGCACGACCGAGTCAACTTGGTCACTTGGGATCGAGGCCAATAGACCACCGGAAGTTTGCGCGTCAAAGCAGAGCCAAAGCAAACTCTCATCAAGGGATCCTGGAATGGAGATGTGCGATGATAAGTAGGACCGATTTGCCCGTGTACCACCGGGAAATTTCCCAGTCTTGGCGAGCTCTTTGGCAGCCGTTATTTTCGGTATCTTACTAAGCGATAGTTCCAACCCGACGCCTGAAGCCTCCGCCATTTCCCACGCATGACCTAGAAGCCCAAATCCCGTTATGTCCGTGCAGGAGTGAACATCATATCGAGACAGTACTTCGGCTGCAGAGCGATTGAGCTGCTTCATCTGTTGGATGGTTTCACGGGCATCAGATAAGCTGATTTCTCCGGATTTCAGGAGCGTTGTGATCAGTCCGGTGCCAATTGCCTTCGTGAGTACCAGTTCGTCTCCGACTTTTGCGCCTGCGTTGGCCCAATAGCGTCCCGCCTCTACAAGTCCAGTCACCACCAGTCCGTACTTTGGCTCTTCATCGTCAACGGTGTGACCGCCTGCAATACCGATTCCGGCTTCCTTCGCCTTGTCCGCACCACCTCGCAGTACCTCATGCCATACTTCCGCCGACTGGGACTTTGGAAAGCAACAAATATTCAGAGCAAAGAGAGGACGAGCATTCATCGCGTACACATCACTAAGCGAATTCGCCGCTGCGATGGCACCGAAGTCAAAGGGGTCGTCAACGACCGGCGTGAAGAAATCCACTGTCTGCACAATCTGTTCACCAGACGGCAAACGGTAAACGGCGCAGTCGTCGTGCTGCGAGTACCCCAATAACAAGTTCGGGTCGTGTATCTTCGGTAGTCCCTTCAACATGAGATCCAGCGCCGCCGGATCCATTTTGGACGCTCAACCGGCACATCGAACAAGGTGGGTGAGCTTTGTCAGCTCTTGCTTTGTGTAGTTCAAATTCAGGGTCTTCCGGTTCCGGATTCGGCTGCGTTTACCGGAACGACGTCGGGATAGAATCGATGATAGGCCGCCTTGTGTTCGATGTTCCGTTTCACAAAGAGGCGAGTCTCACGATAGGGTATTTTTTCGATGAATACGTCACGATCGAGCCCTTGATACTTCTCTACCCACTTATGTACCACTTCCTTACCGGCATTGTATGCAGCAAGCATCAGCACTGAATCTGCGTCAAACTCTTCGGCAAGCCTTGCAACATGTGCCGTCCCAAGCTGCAAGTTGTACTTCGCTTCGCTCAACCCATCATACCGGTATGGAATCCCAAGCGACGCGGCTTCGATTCGTGCAGTGGCCGGCATGAGTTGCATTAGACCTACTGCGCCCGCCGAACTTACTATTTCTTCCTCGAAGTGACTCTCTTGACAAATCAACGCGAACACGAAGTATGGATCCAAATTGTGCTCCCGCGCAAGGTCGGCAATCCAGGGGTCGTAATCAAGCGGATAAACGACATCATAGAAGGCGCGTGGTCTCTGACCGGCGCTGCGAATGTAGTCTCCCAACTCTGCACGGACGATTCGCCAAGCATTCAACCTATTGCCGTTCCAGATTTCCAGCTGAGCCTTCCACCAACTCCAGCTTGCCGGCGACTTCAATTCAGAAGCTGCCCCGGGAAGCTCCAACATGGCAAACTCGGTTGCCCGCATCGCCGCCAGGAGGGCGAATTTCCCGCATTTAGCATCGCCGCCGGATGCGATATAATCAAGTGACATCGGCACCAAGTCCAGTTTCCTCGGTTCCCCTGACCACGGCGAGTCTCCTCGCAAAACAGCGTAATACGAATGTGAGAAATCTCGCAGCAAGCTGCCTTCCGCCGACCGTGCTCTCTCTGTCTGACCTGATTTCTCTGCGGCGCGACAAACCCAATATAGGGATGCAGGCCGATACTCCGATACAGCCGCGACCGTGGACAGACGCTCCCAGTTGTCTGCCGCCGCTGCCCAGTTGCCGGTGTCCCAATAGGCCCATCCGAGTCGCCACAGCGCATCACTCCGACCACCGTCGTCTCGTTCCATTTCCAGCCATTTGGCAAAACACTCAACAGCTTCTTGTGATCTGCCCCGGTCCTGTAGAAGCAGTCCCCACAATTCCATTCCTTCGCATACTGTTGCCGAGTCGTTAGTACAATGGGACAACTGTTGAAAAGCCAAATAAGCGGTCGTATCATCGTCGATCATGTAGGCGGAACGACCAATTTGAAAGAGAGCCTGAGTCCGAAAACTCCTGTTCTCGTCGGGCAGAAGGTAAGAATTCAGCGTCGAAATGCCATCACGATACCGTTTCATCCCAACTTGGAAACGACCTCGATAAAATGACATCGCTTCGCGTGACAGCGGATCATTAAGTTCAACCTCGGCTTCACTGAGTCGCGCCAATCCTGCCTCCCACTGCGAGGCCGCTTCTATTCCACGAAGCTCGTCCCGGAACTCCTCCGGGGTCTGTCCTCTAGGCGCAAAGCCGTAGAGTCTCTCATACCCCCGGATACGATCCCGGGCCTCCTTTCCGTCTGCAGATCGAGGAGACGAAACAAATATGGACCACAGCGCATCCATAGCCTCTCGATGTCGCTTTGCCCGGCCCAGAAGGTCCGCTTTCACCAGTTTCATCTTGAGCTTGGCTTCTGCCGAGAGGGCAGGGAAATTAGCGGAATTCAGCAGAGAAAGGGCAGAGTCGATTGCTCCGGTACTGGAATAGTAAGCCGCGAGTTCCAGAATGGCATCCGCCGCCCGTACGGAGGTTCTGTCCAGGAGAATTTGTCGCCAATAGGGTACGGCCAGCTCTGTTTGCTGAGACTCTGTAAGCGCCCACGCCCGCATCCAGAGGCCGTGATCGGTCAGCTCACTGGGAATTCCGAGATCGAGATAGGCCAGGACGTTGTCGAACTCGTCGGTGGTGAAAGCGCGCAAAGCAAGCCGAAAATTGGCCATATGTTCCAACTTCGGATCGGAATCACCGAGTCCAGACAGATAGGACTGTGCACTATCTGTTTGTCCGGACTCCACCAACTCCCAATAGTGAGCAAATGCCGTGGAATCTTCCGTTAATGTTGCCTGCAGGTCGGGCTGAAAAGCCAGCAGGGCAACCCAAACAAAGCTTGCGAGATATCTAACCATGAACAGAAGTTACGGAATTACGCACAATTTATCAACGTAGCAGGACGGCTTATTCACATCCTATGTGCAAGCCAGAACTCATGCGGCTTGATGTTGGGGGGCGCCCCCTGGCCTATGTCGCAATGGGCTGCGGGGCGCCGTAGCTATTGAAATTTCATTGGGAAATCCGTATACTATTAGTTCCCCCTTACTGCATTCCTCACGATTCTCCACACTTTTTCAGCGCTTATGCCCCAAATTGTCATTCGAAGCCTGGCATTTCTTGCACTCGCCTGCGCAGGGCTTGGCCAGATCGTGCCCATCGATTCCATCCAATACTCGATTGACCCCAGCGGCGACTCACGATACGATGGCCAGCTGGTGAACACGACCGGCTTGGTGACGGCCGTCACGCCGCGCGGATTCACGACTCGCTACTATATCTCAAGTCCAAATGGGGGCCCATGGAGCGGTATATTAGTCAATGATTTTCAAAATCGGCAGCTGTTGATTGGAGACTCAGTTTATCTGACTGCAACCGTGGATGAGGCGAGCGGCCAGACCCGCCTCGCATCTCCGATTACGAACTTCTTTTCAACGCCATCGGGCAGACTGGTTTCGCCCTATCCAGCGCAAAGCGGTTCAATTGACGAGGCCGAAGAGGGAGTATTTATCGAGATCTTAGAGGGTATCGTGGTCAGTGTGAACTCGGATACGAGTTTTGTGATCAATGACGGTAGCGGTCCGCTGCTCGTTGGGCGCCTTTGGCCGGGGTCTTACTATCCGGCTGTCGATGATACTCTCAGATATCTGCGCGGAATCGTAGCCTTTTCCAACAGCGAGTTTTCTGTCAACCCGAGAAACGACGCTGACTATGGGTTCTTTGGTAATCGCCCACCCTCCATCTCCTCTGTTCAGAGATTTCCGGATTCGCCGACGAATCTCGAGACGGATACAGTAGTCGCGACTATCTTTGATGACACCGCCGTACTGTCGGCCGTTGTGTACTATCGCTTCGGCACCAGCGGAGAGTTTATCGGTCTCCAGATGGTTGATGACGGAACACATAGAGACGGCAACCCAGGTGATGGTGTGTACGGTGCGATACTGCCTGCTGGTCCTGCCCGGGCGACCTGCTACTATTATGTTTGGGCAAACGATGCGGAAGGAGAGTTTTCAACCAGTCCAGCTGACGCACCAGAGGAAACCTATTCTTACATCGTCCGTTCGTCAACGCTGTCGGTGTTTGACTTGCAGTATACCGGCAGTCCCACAGGCGGAGCATCCCCCTATGCAAATCAGAATGTCACCGTCACCGGAATTGTAACTGCGACAAATTTCGGAGAGCTCAGGACAAACTTCTATCTCAGCGATCCGGGCGGCGGTGCATGGTCCGGAATTTTTGTGTTTAGTCCAAGCATCACGCCCGCGCTTGGAGATTGTGTGCGCGTGAGTGGAGGAATTGTTGAATTCAACGGAATCACAGAGTTCAGCACCAATGTGCAGGTTACACTTCTGGGCACCGGAACAGTTCCCGACCCGATCGACGTACCGTTGAGTATTATTGCAGACTCAGCCGAAGCCTATGAGGGCGTGCTCATTCGAGTGGGTGCCTGCACTGTAACGAATATTGATGAGTGGGTTCCCGGATTTCCGGCTTTCAGAGTGAACGATGAACATGGTAACCCGGCCTTTGTAGTGGGTGAAGCCGAGTTTGAATACGAGCCCTTTGTCGGCGATGAATTCATCAGCATCACTGGCTGTCTCGATTACTATTCCGGTCATGGCTGGGAAATTGCTCCGAGGTTTGATGCGGATCTCAATATCATAGATGTCCGCGCGCCGATGGTGGCCGGGGCGGCGAGCGTCGGCGAGAGATTGGTGAATGTGACGCTGAATGAGCGATTGTCAAGTTCAGGGCTCGATGACCCGGCCAATTACACGCTGGTAAATCTCAGCTTGCCGGAGTTTCCCGAACTGCATATCGAAAGAGCCGGTTTGTTCTCCACGGGTCGGGTGATACATCTTGAAACACTCGAGGAGCTTGCGGATTCACATTCGTATCGAATCACAATTCACGAAGTCAGCGACGTGGCGGGCAATCGTGCTCAAGATCTTACATCAGCCTTCGCAGGTTACAGCGCGCGTGAGTTTACACCCATCCGCGACCTCTACGATCGCTACGACTACTATCAGGATTCGGTTGGAACTGTTACTTTACGAGGTGTAGTCACTCATATGCAGGACGTAACCACGAGCAGCGGTTCCCGACGTATCTCGGCGTACATTCAAGACGGAAGCGGACGGGGCTTCGCGCTTTCCGAGAGCGGTCCGGCCAGTGGCTTTCCGGGAATTCGACGCGGAAATCTCATTGAAATCAGCGGGGTGGTGGGTCAATTTACGAATGCCATTCAACTGAATGGATTTAACGGCGATCCCGCAAGTGGCGACGTCAGGGTTGTCGCTGAAAATCAGCCGTTGCCGCAACCTATCATGGTTCGCACGGGTGACTATCGCGCACAAAGGCAAATCGTTCAAACTTCGCACACTGGTTACCTCGGATCAGGCACGTGGGTGGTGGCCACGGGCACCGTTTACCGCGTGGACCAAAACGTTGGGGGCGGGACGAATATCTACTTTGATGACGGCAGCGGTAGTACGGTCATCAGGGTTTGGGATGCCATGCAGCTGCACGAGATTGTGCTCAACGGGCGTACCTACAGACTTGATGAACTCGTGGGTCTGACCATGTCAATAGCGGGTGTATCTTCCACCTTTGACGGAGATTTTCAGATGCTGGCCGGATATGCTGAGGACTTTACCACTGACCTTCCCAATGTGTTACCTTCTGAGGGTCTCACTCTCGACATTATCAACTCTCCCACCGGCACCGGTCCTATCGGGAATCGTCCGTTCGCGCCTGATTTGGGTCAGACCCTTTCAATTTTTTACAATACGCCGGCACAGGCGTCTGTACGATTGCGGCTTTTTGACCTCCGTGGCCACCTTGTTTATACTTTTATTGACAAACCTGCCGGCGGGCCCAATCGGATTAACTGGAATGGACGCGACGATCTGAACAACTTGTTACCCATGGGAACGTATCTACTCCACCTTGAAGCCGTGAAGAATGGCGACACGGACTCAAAGGTCAAGCCCATTGTCATTGGAACAAAACTCTAACCACCACATGACATATATTGTGAGAGTCTTTCTATATCTGCTGGCGGTATTGTGTGTGACTTGCATCGCAGGCGCCCAGCTCATTTCCAATCCGAATTCTCCGGTCGTTGCAGCCCAAGGTGTGGGAGGTGCTTTTACCGCCGCGGCTATAGGAGTTGATGCTCCCTTCTGGAATCCGGCGGGGTTGGCCTTCGGCGGTGGCACGCAGGGGCGATTTGCATACCAGCAGCCTTGGGGCGTGAGCTTTGTCACCCATCTGGCTGCCGCAGGCTCCACGATGTTGCCGCGCAAGGCTGGCGGAGTGGCCATGACTATTCAAACATTAGGTACGCGCGACGAGGGCCGATCGCTGGCATCCGAAACTGAAATCTCTGCATCTCACGGATTCTTGCTGCAGCAAGACATACACTCCTCGCTTGCCTTCGGCTATTCTCTTAAGTTCATCAACTACAGTCTTGGCGAATCCGTTGTTGGCGAATCGGGGTCGAGTATTGATCTTGGCAGTTCTTCTACCTTTGGGCTGGATGTGGGTGCAACTGCACAGTTGTGGGACCGATTCTGGCTTGCAGGTGCTATGAAGAACATCAACCATCCGCAAATGGGCAGCAGTTTCAAACGCGACCTGCCGCGAATGCTCTCCACTGGAATCGCTTATTCACCCTACTACGGGGTTCGCACAACATTTGACCTTGAGCGAGAACTCGAAGGCGAAAGTCAGTTCAAGGGCGGGATTCAGGCTAATATCGCGAAACCCCTGGACATCCGATTGGGAATTATTAGTAACCCAAACAGTTTTTCTGCCGGATTTGGGCTACACTGGAAGGAAATGGTGCTTGACTACGCGATGATCTATCACCCAGTTCTTGCGCCTTCGCACTTGTTCGGCCTCGGATTCGACCTTGACCAAACCCTCTTTGAATTGTGGCGAGCCAAGCAATGATCCGCTTGATTATCATGCTCACACTTCTGACCG
>CAZVXJ010000135.1:0-8532 GCA_964631675.1 uncultured Alphaproteobacteria bacterium | reverse complement strand
GCTGCACGACTCGATTGCGCAATCGCTCGAGAAATGCTTTTTCGGCGGCTTCGTCCCATGTCTCCACTGGATTCTGCGTTAACTCACTGGCAACATCAACCCATCGATTACCAGCGAGCCTAAGCTCACTCTCGGCTCGGCGAACTACGGGCTTTGAAACAGTTTTCATCGGGTGTTTGACACCTTCAATTTGGTTTTGCAGACCCACTTGCTGTTGGAGATTGAATCAAACGCGACAGCACCTTTAGCTGGTCTTCGGCAGTAATGCGCGCAATCGGATACAGGTCTTTGCGGTCTTCCCAATATGGAGATCGTTTGTGAAAGAAAAGCAGTCGCGCGGCGGAGCTCGATGCAAAGGCGGAATCAGATGCAAGCTTCGCCTCAAACTCCTGCCGGAGTGCAGGCTGTTCGTTCATCATTCGAGCGGCAATGGAGTCCATGGCGTATGACTCTGCTCCCTCCTTTTGCTCAAAGATCGCAGGCATGAAGCCCCACTTTACAAATGAATCAGGCGCGTCGGGTTCCAAGAGATGCACGGCAACCAGAGTTTTTTGGTCGCCAAGCTTGACAATTCCGCTGCCTGCGGGGATTCTCGTTTTGCGCTTTATCGGTCGTGACTTGAGGGTAACCTGAAATCTGCCTTCATATGGCGCCCTGGCAAACATAACGTCGGAGAATCGATAAGTCTCAATTTCCATCTCGATTGGAGCAGAAGTGGTCTGAACATCAAGCTTATGTGCGTGAAGAACATCTTCAAGGTGACTCATCCAAGGCGCCGGAATCAGGTAGGCCAATGGAACAATCACACTATCCGATGGAACGTGTTTGTCGTAATAGGGGATGGTGTATGTTACGGCTGAATCACTCCAATGCCGGACTGGACCGCCGAGTACTGCACTCGTATCCACTCTATCCTGAAATCCGAGAAACTTGACCATAGTCGAATCGGATGAGGTTTTCCAATTTAGCATCAGTCTTTTCCCGGGCAATTGTTCCGCAAGTTTATCGGCACGGCGATTTGCCATGATCAAGTCAGATCGAGTTTGTTTCAGTGTCTCGATAGCATACTTAATGTAGGCATACGTCGCCTCGACTCGGGCGGAGTACGGTTTCAGACTGTGCGTCTCAATCAGCATAAACGGCCGGTTGATTACCGTCCCATAACCCGTGGAGTATCGCGGCTCGCAGATCGGAGAAACCCACCCGCTTCTTATGTCATTTCCATTTTTGAAGACAGGGTAGGGTACGAGGGTGAAGTTATCGGCCTGCATTTTGGCTTGCACGGTGGGTAAAAAACTGCGCATGCAATACTGCCGCAACGGATCCGGCACGTCTTCGTACATATTCAGAGCATAACTGATGACGTACTGAAAGTCTGCGCCATCGGTTACATGTATGTCCGCCAGGAAGTCCGGATTCAGCGAGTCGATCAAGGCGAGCATGTGCCGCATTTCCAGCGCATCTGCCTTCAACCAGTCCCGATTCAAGTCCAGGTTGGTTGAAGTCGCTCGCGTGCCATTCTCGATTGGACCCCGCTGATTCGTCCGGTTGAATTTCGAGCGATGCTCATGTGCGTCAACGTTGAAAATTGGCACATATGCAAGGCGAATTCCGTCCAGGAGTCCTGGGTGATCATTAAAAATGACAGCATTGCGAAGCAACATCAAACCGGCATCTTTGCCATCAATTTCACCCGAGTGAATACCTGCTTGGATGAAAAACAGCGGTTCATCAGGAGGATTATGGTCCGGTGTTGTGTCTACCAGAAGGAGCGGCATTTCACGGCCTTCCGGACTGAGGCCGAAAGACAGAAAGGACACGGCACCCGATGCCTCGTCAAGCCTCCTGCAAAACGCGACCACCTCATCATAAGTGCCTGACTCAATTCCGCCAGAAATCTCGTAAGTGAGTCTCCATGCCTCCCGCGACTGAGCTGCGGCTCCAACCAGCAAACCAAGCATGAGGGAAACGACAACCGCCTTCGCCAAACTGCTCCTTCCAACTGCAGGATTTAAATTTGCCCAACGCATGCCTCACGACCGAATGTCACTTGCAACTGCCAACCCGACCCTCGAAAATGCTCCCGATTGCCCAATTTACAATCATTCTTGCCAATGTCAAATCCACGTACAGCGGACAGAAAATGTCATTCGCATTATCATATATTACAAGCAGTTAGTACTTCAACGCGGAACACAAGTACTTGCATATGCGTGCAATAATCCGTATCTTCCAAATTACCCTAAACCAATCAAGACCAGGAGAAGAGCCTTTAAGATGAGCCACAATTCCGGTGACGACCTCCGACGCGAAATCAATGACGCCATGACCAGGCGGATTCTCGTGCTCGATGGAGCGACAGGCACCGGACTCGATCTGCTGAATCCAACCGCCTCTGACTATGGTGGCGAATCGCTCGTTGGCTGCAATGAGGCAATCTTGCTCCACGCGCCTCACCTGCAGCTCCAACTGCACAAATCCTACCTTGAAGCAGGGGCGGATATCCTCGAAACCAATACATTCAACGGTTCAAGTATCGTGCTGGCCGAATACGGCCTTGAATCTCAGACCTACGAGATCAATCGCAGGGCTGCAGAACTGGCACGCGAGTCAGCGGAGAAATTCTCCGGGGGACGACGAATTTTTGTGGCGGGCTCAATGGGTCCTACGAACAAGGCCATTTCGATCACTGGAGGGGTTAGCTTCGATGAGCTTACCAGATCCTACCAGATTCAATCTTCGGGTCTGATCGATGGCGGCGCGGATTATCTCTTGCTGGAAACACAACAGGACACGGTCAATGTCAAAGCCGCGCTGATCGGGTGTCATGAAGCGATTAGGAAAACCGGCAGGGCGATTCCAATTGCCGTAAGTGTTACAATCGAGACTAACGGCACGATGCTCGCCGGTCAGACCATTGAAGCGCTGTACTACACGTTGGCTTCACAGGACTTGCTCTATCTCGGTATGAACTGCGCTACAGGCCCGGACAAAATGACAGACCATTTGCGTACGCTGGCCTCCATGTGTCACATACCCTGCTCCTGTGTTCCCAATGCCGGGCTGCCCAACACTGAAGGGGAATACGACGAAGGGCCGGAAGTATTCCACGAGTTGTTCGAGCGCTTCGCGAGTGAAGGATTTGTGAATTTGATCGGAGGGTGTTGTGGAACGACTGCTGCACACATTCGGGAACTCCGTAAGGTTGCCGATCGGCACAGGCCTCGAAAACCGCAATCGAGGCCGGTGAGACGCGCACTGGCTGGTGCTGAGCCACTCAAGATTGATGATTTCATCCGGCCGGTATTCGTTGGAGAACGCACGAACGTGATTGGTTCGCGCAAATTCAAGCGCCTGATTGAAGAGGAAAAGTATGAGCTTGCGGCTGAAGTCGGCAAAGACCAGGTTACCCGAGGAGCTCATATTGTGGATCTGTGCCTGGCCAATCCCGAGCGTGATGAGATAGCTGATTTCCTTGGAGTACTCAAGCCGCTTCTACGCAAAATCCGTGTACCGGTGATGGTCGACACGACTGACGAGAATGTTGTTGATATCGCCTTGAAGCACATCGGGGGCAAGGCGGCTATCAATTCCATCAACTTTGAGGATGGCGACAAACGGTTGGACAGGGTCTGTCCTGTTGCTCTCAAATACGGTGCTTCGGTTGTTTTCGGATTGATCGATGAAGACCGCGAGTCGGGAATGGCTGTCACGCTCGAGAGAAAACTCGAAATCGCTGACCGTGCTTACAATGCGCTGATTGGAAAGTGGGGGTTCGATGCGGGAGAGATTATCTTCGATCCGCTTGTATTTCCATGTGGCACTGGCGATCCGAAATATGTTGGCGCGTCTACAGCAACCGTGAATGCGATCCGCGAGTTGCACAAACGGTATCCGGATTGTTTGACAATTCTGGGTATCTCCAATGTAAGTTTTGGACTTCCAGAGGCCGGACGTGAGGCGCTCAATTCCGTTTTCCTGTATGATTGTATTCAAGCCGGACTGGATATGGCCATCGTGAATACGGCGGGAATTGAACGCTATGCGAACATTCCTCCGGAAGCGGTCAAACTTTGCGAAGATGTTTTGTACAAAGGGGATCAGGATTCCATCGCCGCATTCACAGCTTACTACCGGGGTAAGAAAGCCTCATCGAACGTGGACGAACTGGCTCACCTTCCTGTGGACGAGCGACTTTCCCGGTGCATTGTAAACGGGACACGCGAGGGGATTGAGCAGATGGTCGATGAGCTACTGCTTCGGATGTCTCCCTTGGAAGTGATCAACGGCCCGCTTATGGCGGGAATGAAAACTGTCGGCGACTTGTTTGGGGCTAACAAGCTGATTGTCGCGGAAGTGCTCGAGTCCGCCGAAGTGATGAAAGCTTCTGTGGACTACATCAAGAAATTTCTCGAGCCCGGTGCCGCAACGGCCACCCGGGGCAGAATGCTGCTCGCAACGGTGAAAGGCGATGTTCACGACATCGGAAAGAACCTCGTGGACATGATCCTCGCGAACAACGGTTATGAAGTAGTGAATCTGGGGATCAAGGTTCCGCCGGAGACATTGATTGAAGCCGTGAATACGCATCATCCTGACTTTATCGGTCTGTCAGGTTTGCTTGTGAGATCCGCCCAGCAAATGGTTGTAACGGCGCAGGATCTCACCGCATCGGGAATTGACCTGCCGCTGATGGTAGGCGGAGCGGCTCTGTCGAAAAATTTCACACTGACGCGAATCGCCCCGGCGTATTCAGGTCCGGTTTTTTATGCGAATGAAGCGATGGCCGGTCTGCAGCTCGCCAATCGCCTCATGAGTGACACCGAACGCCCTGATCTCGAGGCGGAGTGGATAGCGATGAAAAATAAGGCGCTGCGTGACGTGAAAGCCCAGCAGCCTCAGTTGCCACCGGCTCCGTCCCAGTCACTCTACGAACCTGCTGACATACCGAGTCCGCCGGATCTGGTTAACCACATACGTCACGACTTGGATCCACGTGCCATATTTCCACTGGTTTCGCGAGCGATGCTCTATGGAAAGCATCTTGGACTCAGGCTCGCGAGCACCCGGCTTGACGATCCAAAGGACAAGCAGGCACAGACCCTCAAGAATCACGTTGAACGCGTCTTTGAAATGGCAGTGGGCGAAGGACTGCTGAAGCCGCGTGCAACTTGGCAGTGGTTTCCAGTCTACAGCGAGAACGAGCGGGTCACGGTCCTGGATTCATCAGAATCAAATGTATTGACCTCCTGGGAGTTCCCACGCGAACGCAGTGCACCGTTTCGCTCAGCAGCCGATTGGGTGAGGCCAAAGGAACTCGGCGGCCGCGATTATCTGTGCATTTTTGTTACGACCGCGGGTGACAGCGTTCAGGAAAAAGCAAAAGCCCTCTATGAAAGTGGTGAATTGCTTTCTTCCCACATTCTCTCAGCCCTCGCTATCGAGATGGCCGAGGCGACAGCGGAGTGGGTTCACCGCGACATTCGCAGGGCATGGGGTTTCCCTGACCCCCAAGAATTTACCTGGCAGGACTTGATTCGCACAACTTATCGCGGAATTCGACTATCCTTCGGTTATCCGGCTTGCCCAAACCTGGAGGAGCAAATCAAATTGTTCGAGTTGCTCAAGCCGGAATCATCGATCGGGGTGACTCTCACCGATGAGATGATGATGGTGCCTGAGTCCAGTGTGTCGGCACTTGTATTCCACCATCCCAAAGGCCACTATTTCTCTGCGTGAACCGACCCTCCATTGAACATAGAAAACGCGCGGCACTTGACCGCGCGTTTTGTTATCTACCGCGTGCATTGATCCGAGTCCCTAACGGGCGGTGGATCGCCATCGGCAGTTACGACGTAGAACCTCTTGGGGTTCACAGTAAAATCAGTATCATCAAAGCTTGTCTGTGTAGTGACCGCAATCAAGTTAACAGGAGAAATTTCGACATCAGTTGTCGCGGCCGCATAGATTTTGTAGCTCTGGGCATTCGCCGCGGGAAACCAGTTCAGGCGAACGAAGTTCGAGAATACGCGCAATGTCATTGCCTGCGGCGAGTCCGGAATAAGGCTTGGAGTATATTCATCCGCACCGATATCGGGCGGATTTTGACGAAGTTGTCCGTCAATGTCTCTCGACACGGCAGGGTTGAATTGCCCGCGGCCATCAACGGTTGTCACATTAGATCGAATGTGCAGATTCGTTCCACTCAAGAAACCCGGATCAGCAAAGAGTCCGTTAGCGTCGTGCGAAGACAATTGCCATGCGGAAATTGAAGCATAAGTCGTCCCCCCAATTCGGCCGATCGCAAAAAGAGGTGATACTCCGTAGTAATTATTGAAATCAGCCGTAAGCCCTTCAACTGTGTTATGGTAGATTGCGTAGCTCGGTACGTCGTCTTCCATGCACACGATAATGTTGTTCCTGAGATTGTGTGTACTGCCGTTCGAAATGAACACCCCGTGAATGTCGTTCGTTGTCATCACGTCTTGAATGGAGATGCTATTGTTCAGAAGCGACTGATCCCCGGAGGACAAGTAGACGGCTGAAATCTTGAGACTCCAGACATCAGAGAAATCATAAATGAAGTTATTAAAGTTCTGAGCGAACGCTCCTGAAGCAACCGCTGAGTAGATTCCGCACGCTCGGTTGGCAGAGGACGCGGAGTGGTCCGAGAATCCATGAATCTGATTACCTTCAATTAGGACGCTGCCGCCCGCTCCCAGGCTCGAGACCTGAATACCGTAGCAAGGTGCAACAAAAGCGGTAGGAAATCCCGGCTCAATGTCGTTGGATAGCATGCTTGCGCCGATTTGATTGTCGACGAAGATACCAATTCGCACGCCCGAAATCATGCACTGACTTATCACGTTCAAGCTGCAGCTTCCGACACCCAGTGTGTCCGAAAATAGAACGCCGTGATACGCGCGAGTAATACTCAGGTCATGAAAACAGTTTCTGTCATTTCCGTCAAGTGCAACCCGAACTCCGTAGGAACCTGTCCGGGTAGAATCTGGACCGATGATCTGACAGTTGCGAAGTAGATTTCCGTCGGCACCATTTTGCAGTACTACAGCACCAAGCCCGGTGGACGGTGCGGTGATCTTGAAGTCAGAAAATGTGACAAAGCATGCGCCATCAAGAATGACGCTGGCTTCACCTGAAGGAGCCCGAATTGCCGGCCTCAGCGCCGGATTCAAAGTGTCCATGGCGATAAATGTGACTCGGCTTGAATCGCTTGAATACGGCACATTGCCGAATCGGACTGGTTCCCAATAAGTAGCTGCATTCACGAGGATTCGAACAGAGCCGGACACACCGCGGTAGATGAGATGATTGCTCGCATCGGCGAAACTCGCAAAGTCGGGATCTATTCCGCCTAGAACATAATCGCCCGCCATCGGTGGACCAACCACCAGAACCACCGCTTGCACACTGTCATTTTGCGAAACGCTGTCTTCCTGCAAGTCAGTCAAAATGACGATTGGATAACGTGCAAATCCCTCGATTGCCGTTTGCCATGAAATAGTCACGGTATCCTCTGCCCCTGCATCAAGGTTCAGAGTGATCTCGGACAAAACACTGCCACCGGTGGAGAGGAAGAGCGGAATATCGGTCTGACCTGCCGTACCGTGGTTCTGAACAAGCACTTCAAATTCGCAGATTGTGCCTGCGCTCACCTGTTCTGGTGGAGGTGAATACCACGAAACACCAATGTCCACCTCGGGGGAGAGAAATGTGTATTCATCTGCGCCAATGTCGGGCGGATTACCTCGAGGCTGATGATCGATATCAGTGAAAACTTCTGGCAGGGCCAGTCCCGCGCCATTTGAAATCTCAAAGGTTGGCAAGATATGTAAGTCGGAATCGGAAACAAAACCTGGATCTCCGTTCACGCTGTGGGAGTCTTGACCGGTTGCGACGTTCCATTCGCCGATCGTCTCATAGTTCGTCGCTGCAGTTCGCCCTATGACATACTGTGGATTGGGGGTTTCATCCGAATAGTAAAAGAGGTTGTGGTCGGACTGCATTGATCCCACCACCCAAACAATCGAATATGCCGGAGAGTTGTTTTCTCCAAGTGCAATTATGTTATTGGTAAGTCTGACCGCTCCAAGTGTTGAATCATAAACACCTATCTGCGCCTGAACGCCCGCCCGATTGTCAAGTGATATACTGTTAAAATCAATATTGCAACTGCCCGAGCTGAGCTTGATCGCAGTCACTGCAGCGCCGGATTGGGAAGGCCAATCAGCTATGATGTTGTTTCGAATGACGGCACCTCCGAGTCCTGCGTCGCATAGGATTCCGATGGATCCGGCTTGCCCTTTTGCATCCACAATTCGATTGCACTCGGAAATGACTAATTGCCCCGGACTCTGACTCCCAACATGAATTCCGATTGAGCCAGCGGCCTCTCCCGGATAGCCGGGCATGATGCTGTTTTCTCGAACACTCGCTCCGATCTGATAATCACATCGTGCAGCTATTCGGGACTCAGGAACTGTACAGCCTTGAATCACATTGCCCGAATCG